>JBBJJH010000036.1 GCA_037623315.1 Halanaerobiaceae bacterium ANBcell28 | reverse complement strand
ATTAATAAGAAGGACTTGACAAATATTAAAAAAGTTTATGCAAAGCTAGTGATATTATATAAATAATTCTATAAAAGTTATGACAATTCCTGCATCTTTATAACAATATTAATTTGCTTTACCATCATTTAATATTGTAAATAGCCTTTGTTTGATTTATATCACTACTTGTTTCTATATGACATAGTTATTTTAAAATTATATTTAAGCGTCATTATATTGCTAATATCTTATCCTACTTCTGCCTCACTACCGACAATACCTTCTATTCTTGCTATTTTATAATCAATTTATATGCTTTTTCCATAAAAATAAAAAGAGCTACTGCCAAAATCTACAGTAACTCTCTAAGTAATATTCAAATTTTCGGAAAAATCTATATTTCTGACATAAAAAGCTTAACAGACAAAGCTTCCAGTTGAAGCTTAGTATTACTCTTTATCTCTTCATCAGCAAAATAATTATAAACCCTATCAGAATCAAAAATACTTTCAATATCAAGCTCAAGCTGATGATCTTTATCTAAACTACGATTTATAAGGACTAAAGCTCTATTATTAGACCTTTTCCTCCCAAAAACATCCTTGTCATTTTCAATCTTACGTACAAAAGCATAGACATCTGCTGTAAAAAAAAGAGATTCCCAATCACCAGCCTTAAAGATATCATAGTTATTACGAAGCGCAATAACCTTCTTATACCAAGCTAGTATTTCTTGATTTTCTCTACCCCAGGGATATGGCTTTCTATTATCAGGATCAGCCTCACCCATAAGTCCTGCTTCATCCCCGTAATATATACAAGGAACACCAGGAAAAGTCATTTGCCATAAACTCAAGGCCTTTAATCTCTTGACCGCTATTTCTTTTCTTTTCTTAGAATTGCAGCCATCCAGATCCCTGCTTAATTCTGTTAAAATCCTGGGAACATCATGGCTATCCAGTAAATTCATCATAAAATAAAAACTATTTATAGGATAATCCTCTGCTAGAGTCATAAACGCCCGATGCACTGCTTTACTATCCTTTCTCCCCATCATAAAATCAAGACTTATATCACGAAAAATATAATTTGTTACTGAATCTAATTCCTCGCCAAGAAAATACTCTCTGCGCTTACCATAACTAATCTTATTAGAAGCATTTTCCCAAACCTCACCAATTAAAACTGACTCTTGATCATTATTTCTCATCTCTTCTTTGAAGTTCTTAATAAACTGAGAAGGTAATTCATCAGCTACATCAAGACGCCAGCCCTTAACCCCTTGCTTCATCCAATAATTTAAAACACTATCTTTATTATATATTATAAAGTCCTGATAAGACTTATTAAGTTCATTAACATTAGGTAAATCACCAATTCCCCACCATGACTCATATTCTAGAGGATAATTCTTGAATTTATACCACTCATAATAAGGGGATTCTTTTGACTGATACGCACCAAGAGAATCATAATTTCCTTTTTTGTTAAAATAGATACTATCACTACCAGTATGACTAAAAACACCATCGAGAACAATACTAATACCAAGTTCCCTAGCTTCATCTACAAGATCAGCAAATATGTGCTTATCTCCAAACATTTCGTCAATTTGATGATAGTCTCCTGTGTCATACTTATGGTTACTGGCAGCTTTAAAAATAGGATTAAAATAAATAACACTAATACCCAAATCACTTAAATAAGGCAACTTTTCTTTTACCCCTAGTAAATTGCCACCAAAAAAATCCCAGCGTATTACATGGCCTCTTTCATCCTTAATGTAAAGAGGATCATTATCCCAATGAGAGTGTAATAAGCTATTTTTTTTGGGATTTAGAACGTGCTGATCTTTACAGCCATTATAAAAACGATCAAGAAAAATCTGATAAACTATAGAATCAGCAAAGTAATAAGGATAACTATCCAGCTTCTTATATACAGTAATTTGATATCCAGCTCCCTTTTCCTGAGAAAGATGACCCTTTCCAGCATAGCCATCCTCTGCTCTATTATAATAATAGCTTTTGCCAGCCATTTTAATTTTAAAGTTATAGAATAATAATTGAGGACGTTCGCCAGTATTAACTACTATTTGGTATATAAAAGACTTGTTTTCATCAGAAATTAGCTCCATTACTTTTTCTTCTTTTCTAGAAAGAGAGTCTTCTTCTAGTACTAATATAAGCTTATCAGGCTTCTTTTTTGATTTTATTTTTACCATTAATGTGACAGAAGTCTCTAATGGAACTGCACCAAAAGGATCCCTATAATTATTATCAAAAGAATCATGGAACACTTCAAAATCAAACATACAAATCCCCTTCCAAAAGTTTTTTGAATTTAATGGAGATCGCCAATAAGCTCTACCTGTATATTTACTTCAAACGATCTACCATCTCTAATCTATATTCCAAATATCTTCAGCATATTCTTTTATAGAACGATCACATATTGTTAATTTTTTCAAATTGATTAAATTATTTTTTCTAAAATAATGTTTTTTAGCACTTTTGACTATATTAAAAAATACTTTTTCTGCAAGATTACACAGAAAAAAGAGTTACTAATCTTATGAGATAAGTAACTCCCTAATACTTATATTTAATTAACTTTGATTCTACAGATTTCCTTATATATACTTCTCATTTATCCCCCAAATATCATCGGCATATTCCACAATTGTTCTATCACTGCTAAATTGCCCTGAGTTAGCTATATTTATAATTGTTTTCTTAAACCAGGATTTTTTATCTTGATATTCTTCTCCTATCTTCTCTTGTATTCTTACATAATCGTTAAAATCCTTTAATATAAAAAACTGATCATTAGTATTTAAGATTGAATGATAAATATCATCAAAAGGATCTCTACTATCAAATAGTAAACCTGGATTATACAGCTGGTTCATGATCAAATTTATCCGCTGGTCTTTTTCGATCATCTCATGAGCAGAATATCCACCATTTTGATAATAACCTAAAACCTGATCTGCAGTCAGACCAAAAACAAACATATTATCTTTTCCTACCAAATCAAGTATTTCTATATTAGCACCGTCCAAGGTTCCTACTGTTAATGCACCGTTCATCATAAATTTCATATTCCCTGTTCCAGAAGCCTCCATACTAGCAGTAGAAATTTGCTCACTTATATCAGCTGCAGGTATTATCTTTTCAGCCAGAGAAACTGAATAATTAGGTATAAAAACAACTTTCAACAAATGATTAATATCAGAGTCATTATTAATTAGATTAGCAACAGAATTAATTAGTTTAATAATCTTCTTTGCATGATAGTAACTAGCAGCTGCTCTACCGCCAAAAATAAAAGTACGAGGCCTAAATATAAACTTAGGATTCTTTTTTAAGTTATTATAAAGATAGATAATATGAAAAACATTTAATAATTGCCTCTTATAGCCATGAATTCTTTTCACATGTATGTCAAATAAAGAATCTGTATCTACACTTATATCTGTAAGTTCTTTTATTATTTTACTTAATTTCAGCTTGTTTTTATCTTTAATCTCAGCTATTCTTTCCTGAAAGGCAGAATCGTCTTGGTATTTAATTAAATCCTGTAATTGTACAGGATTATACACCCAGCTATGACCAAGGGTTTCAGTAACTAATTCAGCTAAGTCAGGATTTGATTGTACTAGCCAACGACGATGTGTTATACCATTAGTTTTATTATTAAATTTACCTGGATAAAAGATATGAAAATCATTTAACTCTTTTTCCTTTAATATTTTAGAATGCAATTCAGCAACTCCATTAACACTATGACTACCAACAACAGCTAAATGAGCCATCTTTATCTGACCATCTGCTATAATAGCCATTTTTTCTATCTTCTCAAAATTGCCAGGATATACTTCCCATAATTCTCTACAAAAACGCTCATTTATCTCATTTATTATCATAAAAATCCTGGGCAATAAGCCTTTCATCATATCTACAGGCCACTTCTCCAATGCTTCTACCATTAGAGTATGATTAGTAAAAGAAACTGTCCTGGTGGTTAAATCCCACGCTTCATTCCACCCTAAACCTTTTTCATCCATCAAAATACGCATTAACTCTGGTATTAGTATAGCTGGATGAGTATCGTTTATATGCAAAGCAATCGTATCAGGAAGCTCTTGATAATCAAAATTATTTTGTTCAAATGTCCTAAGAATGCTTTGCAAAGCCGCAGAGCAGAGAAAGTATTGTTGTTTTAACCTCAATAATCGTCCTTCATAATTTGAATCGTCAGGGTAAAGAAACTCAGTAATAGCTTCAACTTTTCTTTTATAATCAAGTAAGGCTCTACGATCATCAGTGCTATCATTAATATTACTGACAAGCTCATCAGATACCTCAGCACTCCATAAACGCAAAGTATTTACTGTCCTATTATGATATCCTAGTATAGCTATATCGTAAGGTACTCCCTTCACTACTTCACAATTTTTGTGTTTAAATATAAGACGACTTCCATCTTCAATCACATCAACTTCGCCACCAAACTTAACTTCAAAACTAATATCTCTTTTATTTTCCCAAATATAACCATCTTTTAACCAATAATCCGGCATTTCTACCTGATGACCATCTATTATTTTTTGCTTAAATAATCCATATTGGTAACGGAGGCCACAACCATGTCCCGGCAACTGTAAGGATGCTAAAGAATCCAGAAAACAGGCTGCTAGTCTCCCCAGCCCACCATTACCTAATCCTGCTTCAACTTCAACTTTACAAATGTCCTCTAATTCAAAGCCTAATTCTTTTAAACTTTCTTGGCAGCTCTCTAATACACCTAAACTTAGTAAATTACTATATAAAAGCTTTCCTATTAAAAACTCTATTGAAAAATAGTAAAGTTGTTTAGTTCCACCCTGATGATAGTTATGATTTGTTTTAATCCATGAACTACTGATATATTCTTTTAACATCAAACTAAGAACAATAAAGGCATCTTTATTTGTAGCTTCTTCAAGGTTTTTACCAACAGTATCTCTAAGCTTCTTTAAAAATATTTCTTTAATATCATTTTTATCTGAAAACAATCTCTTTTTCCTCCCTACAGAAAAACTTATAATATAATTCAACTCTAAATTCAATATTTACTTATATTAGGCTACCTTGCCTGATATAAGTTATACTAGTATATGCACTTATAAAAGTTTTCGATAAATCTCAAGATATTTCTCTGCAGATTGAGTCCAACTGAAGTCTAAATTTTTAATATTTTCCTGTATCTGCATCCACACTTCTTTGTTATAGTATGAATTTATTGCTTTTTCTATAGTAAAAAGCATCTCATGGGCATTATAATTTTGAAAAGTAAAACCATGACCTTCACCTGTATATTCATTATAAGGTTTTACTGTATCGTATAGACCTCCAGTCTCTCTTGTAATAGGTACCGTCAAATAACGCAAGGCAATTAATTGACCTATACCACAAGGTTCAAACCTTGAGGGCATTAAAAATAAATCTGACCCAGCATACATTTTCCTGGCCAACTTTTCATCAAAAGAAATTTGCGCAGAGACATTATATGGATAATGCCAGGCTAACTCACGAAAGGCATTTTCATATTGACAATCACCAGTTCCTAAAATAATAAATTGCAAATCTAAGTTCATGATTTCTTCCAGTACATTTAAAACCAAATCCAAACCTTTTTGTTCTACCAACCTTGATACAAGTAATAAGACTGGCTTATTCTCATCTTGTGGCAAACCTAACAACTCTTGCAATTGTAATTTGTTTTCTCTTTTTTTAGGATATAAAGAACTATAATTATGAAACAAAGAACAATCACTTGAAGGATTATATTCTTCATAATCAATTCCATTAACAATTCCATATAAATTATTCGAACGCTTTCTTAACAATCCATCCATACCTTCACCATAATATGGAGTTTGAATTTCTAATGCATATCTCTCGCTAACAGTTGTTATGATATCAGAATAATTAAGAGCTCCCTTCATAAAATTAACCATGCCGTTCATTTCAAGCCTATCTTCAGAAAAATACTCCCATCCCAAAGACAAAATATCTCCCATTATTTCTGGAGGGAAAATTCCTTGATACTTCATATTATGTATTGTAAAAATAGTCTTTATATCTTTATAAAAATCATCATCTTTATAATGGGAATTTAAAAACACACTTATTAGTGCAGTTTGCCAATCATGACAATGAATAATATCAGGTTTAAAATCTATTCTTGGTAACATTTCAAGGACAGCTTTATTAAAAAAGCAAAACCTTTCTGCTTCATCTCCATGACCATAAAGAAATGGTCTTTTAAAGTAATACTCATTGTCAATAAAATAAAAGTCAACACCATCTTTCTCGATCTTTTCAATTCCACAATACTTTTCCCGCCAGGAAATATCAACATCAAAATAACATAGATCCTCCATTTGTTCTTTATGATGTGATGTAATGTCTAAATATTTTGGAATAACAACACTTATTTCAATATCTTTTTGTACTAATTCCAGAGGAAGAGTTCCTACAACATCAGCTAACCCCCCTGTCTTAATAAAAGGACTTGCTTCAGAAGCAACAAATAAGACTTTCATAAATTATAACCTCCACTTAAATTTAATATGCTTTGTTTTAACCTATATCCCCCTCCCTCTTACTAAAAGGCAGCAGGCAAAAATATAAAAGCGAATACCAATTTCTAAAAATTTTAAGAAGAAATCCTAATGATATTTTGCTTAATACTATCATATTATTGTTCTACAGGTTTAAATATGCATGCAGCTAATGGTGGAATTGCTATTTCTATAGAATACTTACAATTATTCCAGGGTATATCCATTGCTTTAAAAGTTCCTGTATTAATTTTGTCAGAACCTCCATATTCATGCTTGTCACTATTAAAAACCTCTATATATGATTTTTTTTCAGGTACACCAATCCTATAAACTCCATAATAACAGGGAGTAAAATTACAAATAACTATTACATAATCATCATCTTCTTTACCTTTTCTAATAAAGCTAATTATACTCTGCTGATTATTATTAGGATCTATCCAGGAAAAACCTTTTCCCTGATGATCGTACTCCCATAATGCCTTTTCTTGCAAATAAAATCTATTAATATTTTTAGTAAAATAATGAGCCTTAGCGTGCATGTCAAAATTTAATAATCCCCAATCTAAATCATCTAAATCTTTCCACTCATCAAATTGTGCAAATTCACTTCCCATAAACAAAAGTTTTTTTCCTGGATGTGTCATCATATAAGTTAAAAATACACGAAAATTAGCAAATTTTTGCCAGTAATCCCCTGGCATTTTATTTAATAAAGACTTTTTACCATAAACAAGTTCATCATGAGATATAGGTAAAACATAATTCTCAGAAAAAGCGTATAAGAGAGAAAATGTGATTAAATCATGGTGCCACTTTCTATGTATAGGATCCATTTCCATGTATTCCAACATATCATTCATCCAACCCATATTCCATTTGTAATTAAAGCCTAATCCCCCTAGATATGTAGGTGCACTAACCATAGGCCAGTCTGATGACTCTTCAGCAATCATTAAAATACCAGGAAAGTTTTCAAATACAGCTTCATTCATCTTTCGTAATAATGAAATTGCCTCTAAATTTTCAAAACCTCCATGTTCGTTTCGTATTGAATCATCATCTCTGCCAAAATTTAGGTATAACATGCTAGCAACAGCATCAACCCTTACACCATCTATATGAAATTCTTCAAAAAAATAAAAAAGATTAGAAATTAAAAAACTTTGAACTTCATTTCTGCCAAAGTCAAAACTTAATGTACCCCATTCTGCTTTTTCGGCTTTACGTGAATCTTCATATTCATATAATGTTGTCCCATCAAACAATCTTAAACCATGGTCATCTTTACAAAAATGACCAGGTACCCAATCTAAAATTATCCCAACTCCTGCCTGATGACAAGAGTCCATAAAATATCTAAAATCATCTGCTGTGCCAAAACGACTTGTAACTGAAAAATAACCTGTTGCCTGATAACCCCAGGAGCGATCAAAGGGATGTTCATTTATTGGCATAAGTTCAATATGTGTATAACCCATATCCACTACATAGGAAAGCAGTTCATCTGCCAATTCACGATAGGAGTACAATGATCCATCACTTTTCTTTTTCCATGAAGCAAGGTTCACCTCATATATGGAAAGTGCTTCTTGATGGCTATTTAATCTACTCTTTTTATCCTGCCACTCATGATCTCCCCACTTATACTCCTCAAGGGGATAAACTATAGATGCAGTATTAGGACGCAATTCAGAATAAAAAGCATAAGGGTCTGATTTTAAAGTAAGTTGCCCATGAGCATTTAAAATCTCGTATTTATAAATAGTACCTTTTTTCATTCCAGGAATGAAAGCAAGCCAGACACCCTTATCATTTATTCTCTCCATTCGATTGACCCTACCATCCCAGTTATTAAAGTCACCAACTATTGAAATACTTTTAGCGTTTGGAGCCCAAAGTGCAAACCTTATACCCTCCTGACCATTATACTCCACTTTATGTGCCCCAAACATTTTATAAGCGTAGTACAAATTACCCTGGTGAAACAAATATAAATCTTCATCACTTATCCCCATATCCTTATAAAAACACATCACTACTTCACTCCATTTCCGAACTAATGTTATTTAAAACTTTTTTTATAATTATTCTATTAATATACTTGTATTAGGCAGCACATAAAAAGTACCACCTTATAATTATTTCAGGTGGTATTCTAAGCTTCCAGTTTGATAGGCACTATTTAATATATGCATAAGTAAAAACAAAAATGTTATGTAATTTAAAAAAAATAGATTTTTAAAAAAACCAAGCCTTAAAAGTGTTAGTATTCAAAAACTTAAATATCTTCGATAAACTCCTATGAATTTTCGTCAAATCAATTTTTTACTAAATTGATCCTTAATATAATTACTATCATGTGGTATAATAAAATAGTAAAATTAATGAAAAATTAATGGGAGGTGTTTCAAGATGTTATCAGAAAAACTAGAAAACGAACTAAATGAACAAATCAAACACGAATTCTACTCTGCTTATTATTATCTTGCTATGGCAGCTTATTTTGATGATGAAACTTTAGATGGGTTTTCAAACTTCTTTAAAGTCCAAGCAGAAGAGGAACAATTTCATGCTATGAAATTCTATAATTTTATTAATGAAAAAGGCGGGAGAGTTAAATTACAGGCTATCGATCAACCACCATTTGAATTTGACTCTATAGCTGATGTTTTTAGCAAAGCACTTGAGCATGAGCGTTTTGTAAGTAAAAGAATATATCATCTTATGGACATAGCTAAAGAAGAGAACGAACATGCCACCATTAGCATGTTGCAGTGGTTTGTTGATGAGCAGGTTGAAGAAGAAGATACTATGGAAACTTACTTAAAACAAGTTCAACGTCTTGGTGAACAAGGCTCAGGCATTTATATGTTGGACAAAGAATTAGCAGCACGTACATTTACACCACCTGCAGGCCAAGAATAATATTCTTATTTATACACAAAAAACTAAGGGACTGTCTATTGAGTCCATCCCTTAGTTTTTCTTTATTTAATCGCATAAAGTTTTCATGATCCATCTGGAGTGTATTTTATTAAACCAGCATACTTCTCACCAATAAAAGGAATCAAAATAATTTGAGCTGCTATCATCCCTGGACCATCAGGATCACTTCCCATTGCTAAAAGCAAAATAAAATGTTCAAAAAAACCTAAAAAAAGTATACCTAATATAGCACCAGCAATTAATACAAAGACGCGTAAGAATAGCCAAATTGTATATGGTAGTTTATAACGATATTTTCTAAACCAAAAATTACTTTTATAAATTCCCCAATAAGACGTTAGAAATAAATATCCTATTAATATTGTCAGCAATATAAAAGCAAACATAGAAAGATTTAATAAAAGAGATATAATAAAACCTAATATTAAACCCAAGATCCCAGTTGCAGTAGCTTTTCGTCCATTATTTAAAATATATTCATTTTCATTAAAATACATCATCAACTTCCTCTTTTTATCCATCTTTGCTAAAATCTTATTTAGATAGCTCACCACAGATATTTTCCTGCATCATTTCTTGTATTTCACTTGAATTTAGACCAGTACTAAATAAATAAAATAACTTTGTTAAAGCCGCTTCTGTCGACATATCATAACCACTGATAACACCAGCATCTAATAAAGCAGACCCTGCTTGATACTTTTCAATACGAACCTTTCCAGATACATTTTGAGTACAGGCTACTATTACTACACCCCTTTGGGTAGCTTCTTTCAACTCCTTAATAATATCCTGATTAGCATGAGGAATATTACCAACCCCATATGTCTGTAAGACTAATCCTTTTAATGGGGGTTCTAAAATATGATTTAATACATCTGCCGAAATGCCTGGAAATACTTGTAAAGCAGCAATGGCATTATCCTCAATAGTAGTAAAAATCAGCTCTTTCCTACTAGAAATATGGAACAATTCCTTATTGATATTTATATCTATACCAGCTTTTCCAAGCAAGGGAAAGCCAGGGGAATCAAAGGCATGTAGGCCATCTGCACTAACTTTCACAGCTCTACAGCCTCTTATCAATTTACCTCCAAAATAAAGACATACTTCGGGAATATCATAATTTCCCGCAATAATCATAGCAGTAATTAAATTATCACGAGCATCATTTCTTACTTCCTGTAAAGGTATTTGAGAACCGCTTATAATAACAGGCTTTCTCAAGCCTCGCAACATAAAAGCAAGTGCAGATGATGTATATGCCATTGTATCAGTGCCATGTAAGACAACAAAGCCATCATATTGATCATAATTTTTCGCTATATCCGAAGCAATTTCCACCCAATTCTTTGGTTCCATATTAGCAGAATCCAATAATGGATTGTATTCTTTTAGATAATACTCTGGTACTTCAGGGCTTTTCAATTCTTCCATTTTCTGCAACTTATTTTTCAAGAATCCTTTTTCAGGCTTATATCCCCTTTTGTCTTTAGTCATTCCTATGGTTCCACCAGTATAAGCAATATATATTTTCTTTCTTTTGCTTTTTATCACTTTTTTATATCCACCCTTATACTTATTAAGAGTAGAATACAGAAAAACTATATCTACTCTTATAAATATTTTTACCTATTAAACTATACTTATTCAAGCTAGAGGTATTATAGGATATTATTCGCTTAATAAAACTCTATCATCAGTTAGTTGATGTCCACTCTTCTCACTAAACTTCCTTACTAGATCTGCTACAGTCATATTTTTTCTTTCTTTGCCTTTGATATCAAGAATAATTTTACCATCATCCATCATTATAGTTCTATTACCCATTTCCAAAGCCTGTTTCATATCATGAGTAACCATCAACGCAGTAAGATTATTTTTTTTAACAATCCTATTACTAATCTCGATAATTTGTTCTGCTGTTTTTGGATCTAAAGCGGCTGTATGCTCATCTAGCAATAAAACCTCTGGTTCTCCAAGAGTAGCCATTAAAAGGGTCAAAGCCTGTCGTTGTCCCCCTGATAGTAATTTCACAGAGTATGATAATCGATCTTCAAGGCCCAAATCTATCCAACTTAAAATCTCTCGAAATTCATCACGCCTACTTTTATTAAGACCTAGTTTCAATCCCCGTCTCTTACCTCTTTTAAAAGCAAGAGACAAGTTTTCTTCAATTGTCATTTCAGATGCAGTACCCATTAACGGATCCTGAAAAACCCTGCCAACAAATGACGCCCGTTTATGTGTTTTCCATTTACTAACATCTTTATCATTTATATAAATATGACCTAATTCAGGCAAATAAGTTCCAGCAATCATATTAAGAAGAGTTGATTTTCCTGCACCATTACTACCTATAATAGTAAGAAAATCACCTTGTTCTAAAGTCAAATCAATTCCCTTCAAAACATGATTTTCATTTACCTTAGCATAATTAAATACTTTATGAACATTTTTTAGTCTAAGCACTAGTCTCACCTTCTTCCATTAAGTGTTCAGCAAATTCATCCTGTATCATAAACTTACGAATCGAAGGTGCACCAAGGGCTAAAATTACAATAGCAGCAGTAACTATCTTTAAATCCGTCGCATTAAACCCTAATCTTAAAGCTACAGCAATTGCCATACGATAAACTACTGATCCTATAATTACACCTAATGTTGCATATGGTATTCTACTAGTTCTTACAAAAACCTCTCCAATAATTACAGAAGCTAGGCCTATAACTATCATCCCAACACCCATCTGGGCATCAGCTGATTGCACTTGTTGAGCTACTAATGCACCAGATAGAGCCGCCAATCCATTAGCAATTGCCAGGCCTAAAATTTTAACACGATCTGTATTTACACCAAGTGCTTCTACCATAATAGAGTTATCACCTGTTGCTCTTAAAGCCATACCTAATTCTGTGTGCAAAAAATAATCTAATATAAACTTAATAATTATTACAATAATAAGAAAAGTAATTAAAATAGTATATCTAGAATTTACAAAATTGCTTATAAGATCAAACACTCTTCTTTGCCTAAAAAGAGATATTACTGGACTTCCCATTATTCTTAAATTTATCGAATACAAAGAGGTCATCGTTAATATACTCGCTAATAAACCAGCTATTTTCAGTTTTGTATTAATAAATCCTGTCATGACTCCGGCAATACATCCAGCCAAAAATGCTATAAAAGTTGCCAAAAAAGGATCTTGACCTAATACTATTAATCTTGCACTCACAGCTGCTCCCATAGGGAAACTACCTTCAACCGTTAAATCAGGAAAATCCAGTATCCTAAATGTCAAATAGACACCTAAAGCCATTAATCCATATACTAATCCTTCCTGCAGTACACTTGTATAAAAGTTTATATTTAAAAACCACATACTTCCATCTCCTATCACACAAAAATTTAAGAACCCCACCCTTCAGGGTAAGGTTCTTGATATTTGTTTTAATTATATCTATAAATATTATAAACTTATTAAAGACCTTAGTTAGAAAACTTAGTGATACTTAAATTCTAAAATATTGGTCTTTTGTTAGTTACTTGGATATATAGTATCTGCTCTATTTAAAAGCTCATCTGAAAAAACTATACCCATACCTTCGGCTGCATCAGTATTAAGTATCAAACTATACTCCCTTTGACTTTGTATAGCCATTTCCTGAGGTATAGATTCACCTTCAAGAACTTCTAGAGCCATTTCAGCTGTTTGTCTACCCAGCCTGTAATAATTAATACTTAATGTTGCCAGTGCACCTCTTTCAATAACATGCTCTTCTCCAACAATTAAGGGAATATTATTGTTCTCAGCTACTCCCACTACTGATTCAATAGTCGAAATAACTGTATTATCTGTAGGTACATAAATAGCATCAACACGTCCAGATAAGGATTTAGCTGCTGTTAATACTTCTGTAGAAGCAGAAATACTAGTATCAACAATATCTAAGCCTAACTCTTGGGCTACTTGCCTAAGTACATTAACTTGAACTACAGAATTACTTTCCCCTGCATTATATATTACACCCACTCTACTAACTTCTGGAGAAATCTCTAATAATAATTCAAGTTGATCCTTTATAGGATTCATATCAGTAGTTCCAGTAACATTAGTATTAGGCTTTTCAGCACTTTCTACTATACCTGCATTCACAGGATCAGTCACAGCTGTTATGAAGATAGGTATATCTTCTATAGCGTTGGCTAAAGCTGTTGCAGACGGAGTAGATATAGCCAATATTAAATCTGGTCTATCTAAAGCAAATTTTTGAGCAATAGTATTAGTGTTTGCTATCTCACCCTGAGCATTTTGAATATCATATACTACATTATCTCCCTCGATATATCCATGTTCCTCAAACACATCAATAAAACCCTGTCTTGCTGCATCTAATGCAGGATGTTCTAAAATTTGTGTAATTGCAATATTTAACTTCTCCTCTGAATATGATTGCCTTAAAGCAAAGGTAATTATTAATGCTATACTAAGTAAAACAACTAAAACTATTATAACTATATTTTTGGACTTCCCCACTTAAAACACACCCCTTTGTAATTTAAAATTATCTTAATACACAAAAAATTATATCACGGCCTGAAATAACTGTCAAACCATGTCGTTATATATACAAAACTGTATTTTTGTGAAAATTATTCTAAACTATTTAAGGGTTAGTGTTTATCCGAGAGCTAACTGCCACTAAAACTCCCACTTCTATAAGTGGGAGATAAGTGGCACTAACCTCCTGGATTCGTTTTACTAAGTTTCAGTGGGAGATAAAAAACTCCCTCTGAAACTAAGAACTCACTTTATTTTCTAAGCTTTACTTTATCATAAACTTCTTTAAGTGGAAGGCCTTCTTTTTCTGCAATTTTTCTGCAATCTTCATATTCAGGTGCTATGTTGACTATGCTTCCTTCAAAGTATGCTACTTTAACCTTCACTTCTCCCCAAGGACTATCCACTGTTTCCATCTTTCTATCTAAAGAATACCTGTCAATACCTTCAAGAACCCTTATGCCTAACGAACTACTCTCTGTATAAATAATTTCTAAACAAGTAGATAGAACTTCTTTATCTTTCTCTCTAATCAATACATTCAATTTTTGTGCCGGTCTATTTTTTTTCATTTGAATAGGACTTAAATAAACATCTAATGCACCAGCAGATAGTAATTTATCCATGATATATTCATAAAACTCAGGATTCATATCATCTATATTTGTTTCTAAAATACTTAGCTTGTCTTTATTTAGTTTTTTTTTACTCCTAACAATTCTTTATCAAGAATTTGAACTAAATTTATCCGTAACAAATTCGGTATTTCTAGATCATGACTACCGGCGCCATAAGCACTGGATTCGATTTTCATTTCAGGTCGTTCAAGGAAACCTTTTGCCAATGTAGTAATTATAGCAGCACCAGTTGGAGTAACTAGTTCATTTCTAATACCTGTTGAATACACGGGAACATTCTTCAATATTTCCATAGTTGCTGGTGCAGGAACAGGCATCTTCCCATGTTGGCAATTTACAAATCCTGTACCAGTATTTATTTTTGAAGCATAGACGTTTTCTACTCCCAGGATATTCAAGCCTATTACAGAACCTACTATATCAACAATAGCATCTACAGCTCCAACCTCATGGAAATGTATCTCCTCTATAGTAGTACCATGAATTTTAGCCTCAGCTTCTGCCAGTCGCAAAAATATAGCTTTACTTTTTTTCTTTATATCAATGTCTAAAGAACTCTTATCTATAATCTTATTTATATCAGATAGATTTCTTCCATGACTATGTTCATGACTATGTTCATGCTTATGGTCATGAACACATTTATGCGTATGTTCGTATTCATCTTCATATTCCTGTTCATGCACGTGTTCGTGACCATGATTATGTTTATGCGCATTAGAATGAGGATGAGGAGTATGATTAGCTTTATTGATTTCATCTAATAATTCAACATCTACATAACTTGCACTGATACCCTGCTTAATAACTTTTTTAACATTTATTCTATATTCATCACTTAATCCCAGCTTATCCAATTCATTATTTAAATCCTCTAAATTAAGACCTAGGTCTATTAAAGCACCTAAAACCATATTTCCACTAATACCTGAAAACATATCAAAGTATGCATCCATCAAATTCACTCCTTATATTTCTTCACTATCTATATTGATAACATAATGATCTTTATTTTAACTTATTAATAGAATTAGCTAAATAAGCGGCTCCAAAGCCATTATCTATATTTACAACCCCGACTCCTGCTGCACAACTATTTAACATAGTTAGTAAGGGAGCAAGTCCATTGAAATTTGCACCATAACCAACACTTGTTGGCACAGCTATAACAGGCTTTGAAACAAGCCCAGCAACAACACTTGGTAAGGCACCATCCATTCCTGCTACAACTATTACCACTCTGGCTCTATTTAGATAATCAACATTATTCAAAAGTCGATGAACTCCTGCTACACCAGCATCGGTTAATTGTTCAACCTTATTTCCCATTATACTGGCAGTTGTAACAGCCTCTTCTACTACAGGTAAATCTGAAGTGCCAGCAGAAGCAACTAAAATCAAACCCTCTCGTGCTAGAGGATTTTTTTCACGAATAATAACTCGTCCAAGTTTTTTATATTCCACATCAGGTAATACTCCCTTGACTGCTTGATACACCTCTTCACTAGCCCTAGTTGCCATAATATTATCATGATTGTCAGCTAGTACCTTCATAATTTCTGCAACTTGTTCTGGTGTTTTCCCCTCTGCTAATACTACTTCTGGAAAACCCCTACGTTTGTTACGATCATGATCTATCTTAGCGATACCTATATCCTGATATCCAGGATCATGCAAATTATTTAAAGCATCCTCAATACTTAAGTCTTCTCCCTTAACTTTTTCTAGTATTTCTTTTATATTTTCTCTATTCATATTTACCACCTTAGTAATATATTTATATTTAAAAGTAAAATGTAAGTTAAAATCAATTTAGAAAGCTAAAATATAAATTACTTTAATTTTACTATATTATACTGAAAAAGCTCAATTTAAGCAAATTATAATAAAATTATAGTCTTTGAAGTATGCCTATTTAATTTTTGAATAAAATCTATAACTATATAACTGCTCTTTCTTTTTTTAATAAAGGCTCAATCTCATCTACAGCTAAAGGTTTTGCATAATAATATCCTTGAGCATAATCACAATTATTAACCTTTAAAAACTCAAGTTGTTCTTTTCTTTCAACCCCTTCAGCAGTTACTTTACAATTTAAACTATGAGCCATAGCAATAATCGCACGAACTATCTCTTTATTATTTTCTTTTTCAAAAAGCTCTCTAATAAAACTCATATCTATTTTCAAATTATTTATAGCAAAATCTTTTAAATACTGCAAGGAAGAATAGCCTGTACCAAAATCATCTACAGCTATTTTAACTCCTAAGTTTCTCAAGGAATCTAAAGTATTGGCAGCATTACTTACACTTTCCACTACAGCTCTTTCAGTAATTTCTAGTTCCAATAAAGAAGCTTGCATATTTGTACTGTTTAAAATATTTTTCACAATATCAATAAAATTATCGTTCATCAATTGAGATGTAGCAATATTAACTGCCATCTTTCCAGGATTGAAGCCTAAACTACGCCAACGAACGTGTTGTGAACAAGCTTCCTTTAATACCATTTCTCCTATCTCATTAATTAAACCATTCTCTTCTGCTATGGGAATAAATTTTGCAGGGGAAATAATTCCATATTCAGGATGCAGCCATCTAATAAGTGCCTCCATTCCTAAGAATTCATTAGCATTTAAATCATACTGTGCTTGATAATATAAGATAAACTGCTTTTCTTCTATAGCTTTCCGTAAATCATTATCTAATAGTAATTTCTCTTTTAAATTATCATTCATCATTTGATTAAAAAATTGATAATCATTTTTATCTTTCATTGCCTTATGCAAAGCCAAACTAGAATTTTTAACTAGGGTAGTTTCATCTTCACCATTTTCTGGATAAATAGCAATCCCCATAGTAGAATTTACATTGTATTTTAAATTGTTAACTAGCCAATTTCTATTTGTTATCGTAAACAATTTTCTGATATATTTAAAGAGTTCTTCTTCTTTATTTTCTGTTAATAAAATTACAAACTCTGCATGACCACTAAAGAAAACTTGAATATCTGAAGACAAGCTCAAATCATTAAGACTTTTAGAAATCAAAGAAAGTAATTCATCACCATCGCTATAACCCATTGTATCCACTATATTTTGATACTGATTAATATTCATTGTAATGACGGCAAACTTTTCATTATTATTCTTGGCATGATTACATAAAACACTTAGAGTATTATCTAAGTTTCTTCTATTGGGAAGCCCTGTCGATGAATCGTAATATGTAACCTGGTTTAACGTATCCATCATCTTATTAAAGGCTAATGCAGCCTTGCCTATTTCATCATTTCTATTTACTTCAGCTCTTACCGATAAATCACCTTTAGTAGCCAAATCAAACACTTCTTTTAATTCAATTATTGGCTTAGCTATATTGCTAGAAATAAAATAACTTAAAATAATAGCTATCATAATACCTATTAAAGCAATAATAAGCAATCTACTTGTAGCTTGATAAATATAGCTACTTATGAAGTTTTCAGATACCTGAGCTACAAAATACCAATCTGATATTCTATTTAAACGATGGTAATACATTAAATAAGTTTCATTTTCTATATCAGATTTCAGTATTCCGTTAAATCTATTCCGATTAGACCACTTTTCTTGAACAATAGAAGTAAGATACTTATCAGATTCATTAGAAATAACAATAATATTACCATCTTTGTCTGCAATATAAGAAAAGGCATTATCATAATCTAAAGTAAATCCACTTATATAATTATTTAATACTGGCAAAGGTATTGTTGCACCAATTACTGCTATGACTTCATCATTTTTCTCTATAGGGCTTACTACCACAATAATATCATTATCTGTTGCCCTTGATGACAACGGACCGCTAATTAATGATTGACCTTGTATAGCATTATTAAAGTATGATCTATCGGCAATATTACCATTACTACCATCAGTAGCAAAAAAATTACCCTGCTTATCTGCAAGAAAAAAGACATCATATAAATCCTTATTTTTTTCTTGCTCTCTTTTCAAATACTCTCCCACTTCTCCCCAGTTTAATTCAGTCATTAAAGGCAAAGATGCATATGTTTCTACATCTGCCTGCCTTTCTTCTAACCACAAGCCAGCAGTGATCGCATATGACTCTACCACCGCTTCTCCATGATAATTTAATAAATCTGTTAAAAATGTATTCGATAAATTTGCAGAAAGAATAATAAGTACTAATGTTATTACAGCACTAAGAAGCAAAATAAATGTTATAATCTTATTCTTGATACTATTATTAAAACCCAGCATATTGTTCCTCCAATAATAAGTTCAAATTATAATATATAAACTAAATTTTATTGCATTCTACAAATTTCGATATTAAACGCTAAAATCCTTTATTTTCTTTTAGATATTAAATGTCATCAAACTACCATCCATAATCACTTAAACCTATGTTTCAAAAACTAAATAAAGTGATTTAGTGAAATTAAATAGAATTATATCTTTCTCTAATGCACAGTCTTAAATCTCTTCGAATAAAATAATAGTCGAGGTGATTAGAATGCTAATTAAATCTCCATACCGCCAAGATGTTCTTGGAGTTGACACAATGGTTCCGTTAATAAACAATAAAATAAGCAAGTACATAAACTTTGATAATGCAGCTACTACTCCTCCTCTGAAGGTCGTTATGGAAGCATTAAATGAATTTGCTCCCTGGTATTCTTCAATACATAGGGGTAAGGGCTATAAATCTTTATTATCTTCAAAATTATATGAAGAAGCTCGTGAAATAGTAGCTAACTTTGTAAACGCTGATTTGAAAAAAAATACTATAATATTTCTGAAAAATACAACTGAAGCAATAAATAAAATAGCCTATCGTTACTGTCAATCAGAAAAGAAACAAAATTGTGTTATATTATCTACAGACATGGAGCATCATTCCAATGACTTACCCTGGAGAGATAAATATACTATTGATTATATCAATATTGATAATAGGGGTTTACTTTCCTTAGAAGATTTAGAATCAAAACTAATAAAATATAAGGAGAAAACTAGGCTAGTCACAGTTAGTGGAGCCTCAAATGTTACTGGTTATATAAATCCTTTGCATAAGATAGCTGGTTTATGTCATCAATACGGTGCAAAATTATTAGTAGATGGAGCTCAATTAGTCCCACATGAAGTAGTAAGAATGAAAAGGAAAAACGAAAATGAAAATATTGACTTTTTAGTTTTTTCAGCTCACAAAATGTATGCGCCTTTTGGTATAGGTGTCCTAATCGGACCTAAAGAGTTTTTTAACAAAGGAGAACCTGAAGACAAAGGAGGAGGTACTGTTAAAGTTGTGACTCACAAAGAAGTATATTGGGATAACCCACCCTATAAAGATGAAGCAGGAACACCGAATATTATGGGAGTTGTCGCTTTAACAGCAGCCATAAAAAAACTTCAGGAATTAGGAATGAGAAAAATATCAACATATGAAGAAGAACTGACTATGTACACACTGGCACAACTTAAAAATATTCCTGAAATAGACTTATATAATTATAAAAGTGCAAAAAAAGTAGCTATTATTCCTTTTAACATTAAAGGTCTATCACATGAAAAAGTCGCTAAAATTTTAGCCGAAGAATACGGTATCGGAATCCGTAACGGCTGTTTTTGTGCCCAACCATATATACAAAAGCTATTAAAGGTATCTGAAAATGATATAATAAAACACATTAAAAATCCCCAAGGAGAACATCCCGGTCTTCTACGTATAAGCTTGGGAATGTATAATGAAAAAGAAGAAGTAGATTATCTACTAAAATCATTAAACGATATTATAAACAAGTTAATTACACCATCTTATTTTTAATATACTCAAACTTCGCATTTGCTAGAAAAGTTTGTATAGACTTCCTGATTAGCCATTTGCTGAATTAGATAATTAGTTTTTTTGTTATTTATAAGCTAAAAGAAGAGCTGGCAAGCTTAATGCCAAAATAGTAGTGCTCTGAAGTAGAATTAGCCTTTTTCCGTAATAAAGTTATGGAGAACCAGGCTTTATGCGTTATATTCAAATGCGAAGTTTGAGTAATTTAATAATATAAAACTTTTTTTTCATCTTTTAGCACTTTATAATAACCCATATACAAAGTAAATATAAAAAATGTAAAAAAAACAGAAGCAAATCTAGTAAAAAATTCTATACTACTTGCATCCCTCTCAGCCAAATACATAGTATATATTTGAAGATAATATATATAATACAATCCAAATACAATTACAATAGTACTTATTAATAGGGTTATCTCATAAGCTCTTATTAATTTTATAGTATAAATAATAGACTCTTTCAAAGATTTTTCGAATTCAAGAATAACATAATTTAAAATCATAAAAAACAAAGAAATAGCAATCGACACTACTACAATAAACACTATTACTGCTAATGAATATTCTTTTATAATTTCTATCCTTCCTAAAAGAATATAAACAAATGAAATTGGAATAATATTAGCTATGATAAGATTAAGTAAAACTTTTACCCCCCTGCTAATACCATCAAGGCTCAATAATTTCTTGTAAGCTATTTTTCGTTTTTCTATTTGATATAAAATACTTTTAACTAAGAATAAATTAGAAGAAAAAGCAACCCCTATAATTACAGCATTCATTATTAATTGAAGTAAAGAAATATTATTAGATAATAAATTTTCTATAGGAAACTCTCTTATTATTAAAATATTAAATAATAATAAAATCAAAAAACTATCAAAAGCCTTAAATAAGACCTTAAATATTCCAATTGTAAAATCATCAAATCTAGCCTTAGACTTATTTTTAGTTTTCTCAACAAGTTCTCCTTGATATTCTGTACTACAATTTAGACATATAAATCTACCCTCTTTTTCAACAATCCGATAGCTACATTTAGCACAAAGCATTTCTTGCCCACTCTCCTTTAAGTAATTTTTACAAATCAGTACTAGATCTATTGTTATTAATACTTTATATTTTTTCTCTATATAACTACTTTTCTCGACAAAACATTGATTCCCTGCTTTTTTCACTATAAACTCCAGAGATAGCATTCTCTCTAGCTTAAGGATTTTAAGTTAAGAATAATTGATGAATAAATTATAATTATTATTTAAATAATAAAAATAACTATAAAATTAATAAAAAATAAATAAAAAATAAATAAAAAAAGGAGCAATAATATGTCTGAAGAAATTGAAGAAGTTCAAGAAAATAAAGCTTTAGAAATGAAAAAACTCAATCTCCTTTTATTTAGTGGTGATTATGATAAGGCTCTGGCTGCTTTAATACTGGCTGATACAGCACGCAGTATAGAAATGCCAGTCACCATCTTCTGCGCTTTCTGGGGTTTATGTCTCTTGCGAGACCCAGAGAAAATTTCAAATGAAAACAAAAGCCAGTATGAGAAAATGTTCGGCATAATGACTCCAGTAGGTCCTGAAGAATTACCCCTTTCTAAAATGAATATGGGTGGCTTAGGAAAAATGATGCTAAAAAGAATGATGGAAGATGATGACACTCCAAAGCTATTCGATTTTTTAGAAGAAGCCAGAGAAAAGGGTGTAAAATTTTATGCCTGTAAACTCTCTGCTGAAACAATGGGAATTAAAAAAGAAGAACTGCTGCCAGAAGTAGAAATTATGACAGCAGAAGATTATTTAAAAGATGCTCTTGAAGCAGATATTAAGTTGTTTATTTAAGTAAAGAATTATAATATTAGCAATTACCATATGCACTATTTTTATCACTGTGCTTATTTATTAATTAAACTATCTCCCCTAGCTTGTGAAACGGTTCTTCCTAAAGAACTTATAATACCTCCTATGCACTGTCGGCAATCTGAAGCTTTTTCATCTATACATATCTTAGCAGGATATATTTCATACAACGAACGATACTTAGATGAAGTAATGTTAGGCATTACAATATTAGCTCCTGCCTGTAAAGCTCGCTGTCTTCCATCAAGAGCAACGGTTCCCAATGCCGTTGTTGCCGGCAAGTGAATAAGGGGTATCAACAAACGAGTAATAGCCAGCACCTTAAGAGTCAATTCTACAGTACCTTGTCTTTCCTCTGCCAGTGGTGTCTTATAGTGTGGTATAAACGGACCAATGCCAGCCATATCTAATCTTAATTCTTTAAATAATAATATATCATCAGCCAGGCTTGCTAAACTTTGACCAGGCAGGCCTATAATATTTCCACTCCCTGTCTGATATCCCATTTCCTTAAGTTTATGCAAATGATTAATCCTGGTATGATAATCCATTTCTGGATGCAATTTTTTATATAGACTTTTATCTGCTGTCTCATGTTTTAGCAAATACCTATCTGCCCCGGCATCTTTCCAGAGTTGATATTCTTGAAAATCTCTTTCTCCCAGGCATAAGCTTATTGCAATATTTGCTTTTGACTTCACCTTCTTGATAATATAGGCTATTGTATCAGCAGCATAGCCATCTTCTCCAGATTGGAAGACTATTGTTTTATAAGCTAAGTCTATACCTGCATAGGCAATTTCGATTATATCTTCTTCATTAAGTTTATACCTTTGTAAATCCTGATTATCTTTGCGCAAGCCACAATAAAAGCAATTTTTATTACAGTAATTAGAAAACTCAATAATCCCCCTTAAATGCACTTCCTGGCCATGATATTGGGCCCTAATACTATCTGCTTTATGATGTAAATAATCTAATAACTCTTTTTCTTCAAGTTGCAACAATTCAATTATCTCTTCCTTACTTAGCTCATTTTCTTTGCTGGCCTTATCAATTAATGACATAAAATAATCTCTTTTATGCAAATTACTTGTTTGGCTATTTATTTTATCTATGTTTTTCGAATTACTAATCATTAATAATCCACCCTCTTTTCTACTTTCTTATCTACTTTTTCCACTCTGGAGATATTTCAGAAAAAGGCTCTAAGGCCCTATCCAGAATGCCATGTAAACTGGCAATTGCCATACCGTAATTTATCACCGGTACACCTTTGGCTTCAGCCTCCTGCAGTCGATACAATACTTCTTTACGATTTAACATACATCCACCACAGTGTAATATTAAATCATATTCCTCTAAATTAGCGGGATATTCTCTACCTGATACATGTTCAAAGCTCAGGTCTGCACCAAATTTTTTCCGCAGCCATTTAGGGATTTTAACTGTTCCAATATCATCCTGTTGACGGCGGTGAGTACAGGCTTCAGCAATTAATATTTTCGCATCTCTCTTTAAATTCTCTAATTTCTTTGCCCCTTTTAGAAAGATACCCAAATCCCCTTTATAGCGTGCAAACAAGACCGAAAAGCCTGTCAGATATATATCTTTCGGGACTATAGAATTTACTTTAGCAAAGGCCTGGGAATCAGTGATTACCATTCTTGCTTTCTCTCTTAGATTAGCCAGTGTCTTTTCCAGTTCATTTTCTTTTGTCACCATAGCAATACCATCATGATCTATAATATCTCTAATTGTCTGTACCTGTGGTAAAATCAATCTACCCTTCGGGGCAGCACTATCAATTGGAGTTACTAGCACAATGGTATCCCCTGGATTTATTAAATCCCCTATAATTGTTCTTTCCTCATAATCTACAGGAATGTTTTTAATGATTTCATCTTTTAAAATATCAATCCCTTTTTTGTCTAGAGCACTTACTATTATTCCTTTTTTAAGGTATTTAGAATATTTATCTTTTTCACTACAATTTAATATTATATGCTGCTTTATTTTTTCAAGATTCCTAATAGAGAAATTGCTAGATTCATTAATATCAAAATTCTTAAAAAGATCAGCTTTATTTATTACAAGTAAAATATTAATACTCTTACTCTCAAGTTTCTCAATAAGTTTTTTTTCATAACTCCCTATACCTATTTCTGGATCAATTACTAAAAGGGCAAGGTCAGTTTTTCTTAAAACTTCGTTTGTTTTTCGGACCCTCATTTCTCCTATGCTACCATAATCATCAATTCCAGCAGTATCAATCAACAAAACCGGGCCAAAAGGTAATAATTCTATCGATTTATATACTGGATCAGTAGTAGTCCCGGCCAAATCTGAAACTACTGCAAGCTCTTGATTGCTAAGGACATTAATCAAGCTTGATTTTCCTGTATTTCTACGCCCAAACACAGCAATATGAGGTCTATTTCCCTGTGGAGTATTATTCATATTAAATTGCTCCTTTCTTAATGAAATTACTTCTATTTCAGACACAATCTCACATCTTAAAAAGATGCTATACACTTTCTATTATAAATATAAGTCATGCTCTCCTTTACTAATTTCCTTCAAATTTTCTTCTATCTTTTTACCCAGTTTGGGATTATCTTTCTTCAGTTGATTCAAAATATTATCTATACATACAGCTCCAGCTTTTCGACTACTATCACTGCCATAGTCATGGAGATATTCTTTAAAAGTCATTAGCGCATTTGGACGACAAAAATCCTGTATCTTCCCTGGCTTTGCCAGGTCCATAAAGTCTTTTCCTGTTCTACCTAGACGATAACATGCAGTACAGAAACTTGGTATATAACCCATCTCAGCAATTTCAGTTATAATCTGATCAATAGGGCGAAAATCATGTAAGGAAAACTGTTCTAAGTCATAATCTTGCTTTTGATTATATTCCTCTTTCTTTTCCCCACTGTCCTGCTTTTTTTCACCTTTGTCTTTATAAGCACCAGGACTTGTTCTGGAGCCAGCACTTATCTGAGAAACCCCGTGTATAAACAATTCATTACGCATCTCTACACTTTCGCGAGTAGTTAAAATCATTCCAGTGTAAGGGACAGCCAGACGAATAATAGCTGCTAATTTACGAAAATCATTGTCTGATACAGGATAAGGAGCTTTTTCTAATGGACTTCCTGGCGCTGGATTTAATCTAGGTATAGAAATAGTATGGGGGCCTACTCCATAAGTTTGGTCAAGATATTCAGCATGCAATAATAAGGCTACTACTTCAAAGCGATAGTCATATAAACCAAAAAGAGCACCAATACCCACATCATCTATCCCGGCCTCCTGAGCTCTATCCATTACTGATAAACGCCAGTCATAATCAGATTTGGGACCAGAAGGATGCATTTTCTCATATGTTTTTCTGTGATACGTCTCCTGAAAACATGTATAAGTTCCTATTTTGCTGGTCTTTAATAATTCAAAACCTTCTTTATTTAATGGAGCAATCTCTACATTGATTCTTCTTATTTCTCCTCCATTTTCTGTTTCCACATCATATGCAGTATTAATAGCCTGGATAAGATATTCCAGATCTGTATTCGGGGACTCACCAGTTAATACCAACAATCTTTTATGGCCTTCTCTTTCCAGTGCTGCAACTTCTTCTCGGATTTCTTCTGTAGATAATTTCTTTCTTTCAAGAGAATGGTTCTCACTCCTGAAACCACAATATAAACAGTTATTAACACAGGAATTAGCAAAATATAAAGGTGCAAAAACAACCAATCTTTTTCCATAAATCTTTTCTTTAATTTTCTTTGCTGCCTCAAGATATTCATCGATTAAGTCATCATCATCAACTTGTAGTAGTTTAGCCGCCTCCAGAGGAGTAATACCTTTTAGATCTAGTGCTTTTTTAATAATCGTTCTAATCTCTAGCTCATTGCTATTAGCTGCTTCAGTCAAAATATCCTCTACTTTTTTATCAGTAATATAATCACATACAGCAGCCCTATAGTTATCACCAAAGTCTTTTTCCCAGTAATTAAACGTCATCTTATCAACCCTTTCCTTTAATTTTTTAGACATTTGTTTATTAAAGATAAACCCTTACTTTATTCTTAAGTACAAAGAAAAAACCCCACCTAAAAATAGGCAGGGTCAGCTAAAAAAAGCATAAAAATATCCCCTCCCCAGGTTTTCAGGAAATCCCTTAACTCAGGAAAGCAAAACTACTATAGATCCTTATGTCCAGGTCATAGAACCCAAACACTCAGATATATTTTTTTATATATTCATTAAAAAGATTTTATATAATAGAATTAATCAAGGTATCTGGAAGTCAGCGCTGACTTTACAGTAATACCAGGCAAGTTACCTAATTTACCAGTAAGTGCACCAATATCATCTGATGTTCCTTCAACAATCAAAGAGATAACAGATAATCCATGTTCCCTGGAAGGGACACCCATTCTACCCAAGACAATATTTCCAAACTCACTTATCATATCATTCAGTTGATTACTTACTTTATCTCTTTCTTCTACTACAATAGCAATAACACCAATCCTCTTCTTCATAAAAACTACAACCTCTTTCCAAAAACCAAACAGGGGACGGTTCTGCGTTTGGTATTTAAGTTTGCCTATCAACTTGCTTTAATTTTTCATCTATAAATTAATTTATAAATGATTTAAAATTTATTGATTATCTAAATATAACACAAAAATATTACTTGTGCAAGTTTTCACATCGCTAGTCAGCTATAAAGAGTAAATTTTATTTACAAAAGTTTCAACAGCAAAAATCTATAG
>JBBJJH010000035.1 GCA_037623315.1 Halanaerobiaceae bacterium ANBcell28 | reverse complement strand
ACTAATCTTGAAGGAACTGCCAGAGAAGCGAGACAAGCAGGAATTAAAGAAGGAAAAAAGAAAAGAGATATAGAATTAACGATAAAAATGTTAAAAAGAGGAATGCCAGTAAGTGAAATAATAGAGTTGGTAAGTATTGATAAAGAAAAGATTAATTTAATAAAAGAAGAAATCAAACATTGATTTATATATTGCAAAATTGTGTTAAAGAAAATTCATGAGTGTTCTAAGAATCAACAAATAAAATGTCGAATATTGCGGTTGATTTAATATAATTCAATTTGTTATACTAGATATATCTGAAAGCCTAAATCTTGAGTTTAGGCTTTTTTCTTTTTTGACCAGGAAATTATGTGTTCTTAGGCGCCATTCGAATCTTTAATTTTAACGCATGATGATTCGAAGTCAATTTGTTCTAATAATATTATTAAACAGGGAATATGTATTATACAATGTAGAAAAAGAGGTGGTAGGCTTGTCCAGTATTAAATATTTAGAGGGAGAACAAGTATTTGAGATAGTTAAAGAATCACATAAAAGAGCAAAAAATAATGATGTTTTTCTAAATTTAGAGAGTTCATTAATTAAATTAGAAAAATCTGAGTTGAAGAAACTAATAAATGATAATGCTGAGTTAATACATTTATTTAGAAAATTAACAAAGAGGATAATGACTTTATACAGTAATAAGTATTTGTTTATTCTTACAGACCCACAATTAATATTATTGGATTATGTTACTGCCGATAATAAAGAAATTGATTTTCTAGAGAAGGGCATTTCCTTTAAGAATGAAAGTGTTGGGACAAATGCTTTATCTATTGCAGAAGAATTGAAACTAGCAGTTTATTTAGAGCCAGAACAACATTATATAAATTATCTTAAAAAATGGTATTGCTTTGCAATGCCAATTATTATTAATGATAGGATAATAGCTTATATAGATGTATCGGGTATAAGTAAAGAGATAAAAGGTGAAATGTTAATAATAACAAAGTTGCTAGCTGAATCAATTATCGGGAAAGTAAAGGACAATTGGAAAGGTGAAGCTAATCTAAGTAAAAAGCATATAAATATACTAAAATGTTTAGCTAAAGGACTTACAGAACAATCGGTAGCTAATGAGATGGGGATTGCTGTAAGTACAGTAAAATATCATAAAAGGAATATTTTTGAAGAATTGCAAGTTACTTGTTCATCTGAAGCAGTTGCTAAAGCAATAAAATTGGAAATAATTTAATTAAAAGTACTAGACTATACTAAAGTATAGTTGATATGTATTTATGGCTGGAATATAATTATATTGACACATATCAATTTTATTTGTGCAATATTTAACTAACGGAGGGATAATAAGTAATGAAAGAAAAAAGAAAATCCAAATTATATTTATTTAGCGCAGTTCTACTTATCTTAGTTCTTAGCTTTAGTCTATTAGCAGAAGAAAAAGGAAATGAAGTTTTAATACCAGAGCTATTGCTAAATTACCCATCCTATCTGCTTCAATAGCAATTGCTAATTCTAGCATAGATGAAGGTACTTCAATATAAAAAGAAGTATGATCATATGTAACATAGGCATTATAACTTCCGCCTACTGAACTAATTAATTCTTCCATCTCACCTTTAGCTAAGCTTTCTGTTCCCAGAAACATAGTATGTTCTAGAAAATGTGCTATTCCTGTTAACCCTTCTTCCTCATCAATAGATCCTATTTTATAAAAGATAGATGAATTTACCAATGGAATACTGTCATCTTCAAAGAAAGAGAGGTAATCCGTCAGGAAAGAAGAAGTGTTGTTGAAAACAATGTTTTTACAGCTGGCTTAGAAGAAATTCAGGCTAAAGCCTTTCCAGAATCAACACTAAATCATCACGTTTTAGGCTGGATGGAAGATATCAATAGTATAAGTGTTGAAGATTTAGAAAGATATTATCAAAACTATTATGTTCCAAATAATGCAGTATTAGTGGTGTCAGGAGATGTAGACTTAGAAGAAGTTAAACATTTGACAGAAAAATATTTTGGAATATATGAAAGTGGTGAAGTTGAGAGGCCGGAATTTATTGTAGATACACAGGAAGAAGAAATAAATTTTGAAATAGAGTCATTTACCAATGTACCTATTACAGCTATGATCTACAAAATACCAGAAGGAAATCATCCAGATGTAATGGCTATAAACGTATTTTTAGATATATTAGTAAATATGGGAAGTTCTCGTGTAAAACAGGAATTACAAATAAAAGAAAACTTGATAATGGAGACAGGAGCTTCTCCATACTTAATAAGAGAGCCAGGATATGCTCTAATTTATCAGGTCCCTATGGATATTACTTTAGTAGAAAAAGCCCAGGAAGCTTTTGATAGTGAATTAGAAAGCTTATAAATGATGGTATTGAAGAAGAAGAGTTGGAAGTTGTAAGAAAATCAGTTGAAAAACAAATGATATTTATGCAAAGAAATCCTGATTCAATGGCAGATAGTATAGCTATTGGTAAACTAAGTTTTGATAATCCAGAGTTTATTAATGATAGACTCAATTACTTAAATCAATTAACTGTAGAAGATATAGTTGAAGTAGCCGAAAAATATTTCCATAAAAATAATCGGACAGTTGGCAATATAGTACCATTTACTGATTAAAGAAAGGGTGAAAAATTATGAAAAAATATAAATTGTTTATATCAATCTTAGTAATACATTTGATACTTGTCTTTTCTGTTATAGCTGAAGTGGAATTTACTGAAGAACTCTTTTTTGAACTAGCTGATAGTGTTAATGAAATTCCATTTATAGAGACACCTGATTATACGCGTGTAGAATTAGATAATGGAATGATCATATATCTTGCAGAAGATAATGATTTACCAATTATAGAGCTACGAGGATATATTAAAGGTGGAATGAGTCAGGAAAATGAAGGAAACGCAGGTATTTCCTCAGTAATGGTAGGGATGATGAATACAGGCACAAAAAATTATACTGAGAATGAATTAACTAGGTTTAAAGAATTGAATGCTCTAAGTTTTAGTATTTCTTCATCCTATGATAGATATAGTTTTTCTGGTAATTCTCTAAGTACAGAAGAGGATGAATTAATATCTTTAATGGCAGAGATTCTTAGAAACCCTCAATTTGAAGCAGACTATTACCATAGAATTATACAGGAGTATTTTCAAGGATTACAGCAGCAGTTTTTTAATGATAGTTCTTTACTGAACATGTATTTTGCTACAGGACTTTATGGAGATCATCCATATGCATACAACAATGACATTAATAGGATTATCGCTGCTCTACAAAGCTTAACACCTGATGATTTAGATGAATTTTATAAGCAAAATATAGATCCTGGAAATATGATCTTGGCTATATCTGGTGATATAGATATAAAAGAAATGACAGAATTAATAAAAGAACATTTTGCTGATTGGGAAAGTCAGGAAATAGAATTAAAAGAAAATGAAATAGCAGTAAATGAAGAAAATTTCAATAAAATAGTTCTTGTTCATAAAGAAGATGCTACACACGCAAAAATGATGATGGGTTATAATTTCTACAATTCGTATTTTGAGAATAGAGTGCCTTTTTTAATGGCAAATCGTGTTTTTGGTAGTAGTGGCTTTTCTAGTCGTTTGATGGATAACTTAAGGACTAATAAGGGCTATGTATATGGCATTGGTTCTGGTATGGATTATCGTCAATTAGGTGGTCTATTTTATATAACAACAGACGTAGCGCCTGAAAATGCCCATGATACTATGGAGGCCATTAAGAGCGAAATATATGCAATAAAAGAAGGAGAAAACCCAATTACTGAAGATGAATTATTTAGAAATGTAAACTTATATAATGCGCATTATCCTAAATCATATAGAAATCAAATAAGTGTTTTAACAGATATAATGTTTAATGTTGAAATTATGGATAGAGATGAGGATTACATTAATCAATTTATTGCAGAATATAATGATTTAACTGCAGAGCGGGTACAGGAAGTATTTGATGAACATACTTATCCAGAAAGATTCTTTACTGTGATAGTAGCAAATAAAAATGATGTATTACCGGTTTTTGAAGAAAGAGAGATAGAAGTAGAGTTAATTGAGATCTTTTAAAATGAAAAAAATGAGTAAAAAGCTGACTGTTTCTATGGTCAGCTTTTTTACTAGTTTTCAAAGAAGTTAGGGGAAGCACCCACTTTAAAAACTGGGAATATATAAGTACATCAAAAAAAGATACATATCATTATATCTTAGAACTTAAAGATGAGCTTTTGTCTATAAACGGAGAATCAGACGAAGATTTATAAGATTAAGTTGAATTTATTTATTATTAATAGTACAATGGACTTATTAATAATAAATTCGAGGTGTAATTGATGTCAACTCAAGCAATTGATTTTTGTAAGAAGATTCTTCCTAAAGTATCAAGAAGTTTTGCTTTAACAATACCTATGTTAGATAAGGAGCTTTATTTGCCTGTCTTAATTACATATTTACAGGATAGGTTACTGGATAATTTTGAAGATGAAATATCCGATGATGATATTTCTATTGAAGAACGCAAGAAGATGATGGATAAGGTAGTTAGCTTATTAAACCCCGAAATCGAAGAATATCAGGACTTAGCCAGTGAAATAAAAGAATACTCTAAGTTAATGCCAGAAAAATCCCTGCAAAAGTTAACTGCAAAATGTGATCTACTTAGAGAAGCCTATAACACTATGGATAAAAATATTAAGAAAATTTCTTTCAAGTGGCTTGAAGAAATGAATTTGGGGATGCAGAAATATTTAGAAAATGACGTTAAAACATTTGCTGATCTAAATGAGTATTGTTATTATGTGGCAGGAACAGTAGGAGGATTTTTAACAGATTTACTTATTTATATCAGTCAAATAGATGAAAGAAGCAAGAAAATAATATTAGATAATTTTAATGCTTCAGGTTTATTTTTGCAAAAAGTAAATTTAATAAGGGATATTAAAAAGGATGTAGAAAATCGAGAGAAAAATTTCTGGCCATTAGAAAGCCTTTCCATATCAATACCTTATATGTTTGAGAAAAATAACGAGGCAGAGGCAATGGAGGCTTTGGGAAAAATGTTAGACGACTTAAAGAGTCATATTCCAAATCTTATAGAATATTATAATGCTATTCCAAAGGAATTACAAGGCTATAGAAAATTCTATGCAGTTAATAATGCATTAGGATTAGCTACAATTGAAGAATTAGAGAATAATCCTCAGGTCTTTTATGGATATAAACCAGTTAAAGTCTCTAAATTATCCTTTCTAACTATTATTAAAAATCCAGAAAAAATGTTTTTAAAAAAAGCAGAAGAGATCAGCATAACAGTTAATTCAGTCACAAGAAAAGGCTAAAATTCGTATTATTATATAGAGTATAAAAAAACACTTTATGGTAATAATTAAATATGTATAATAACAATAACGCTTTCTTAATGAAAGCGTTATTGTTATTTATACCATAGGAAAGGGGAGTTTTGTTATGCTTAAGAAGATTTTTCTTAGTCCTTTTGTTATAACACCATTAATTACTGGACTTATGGGAAATTTTAGTCTTGGACTTATTTTGGCTGGTTTAACAACTTTACTTTGGGGTAATCATTCTGGAGTTTTATTTATTAGTATTACTTCAAGTATCTTATTAATGCTAACAGGAAATATAAATATGGAGATTATCTTCCTATTAGTACTGACTTTAACTTATTTTGTTCGTGAAGATAAATTATTACGTAAATTCGATAAAGAGCTTGCTTATACAATTTTATTCTTTATCCTACTTCTTTTAACGCCTTTCTTGCGACTTATTCTAGGTCTAATACCAGCAAGTTTAATCAATGAGCTGAATATTGCTTCATCTTTATTAATTATTGTTGCTTTTGTACTTTTTATAATGCGAGGGAGAATTATTTTACATAGCCCTCTTAGAGTAAAAGATTTTATCGAGTATATTTTTTATTTTTTCGCTTCTATATTAGCTTTAATGGGTAGCTTTTTTACTATACCATTATGGATATTTTCACGGTGCTTTATAGAAATGTATAGTTATAATTTACAGTCTAAATTAAAAGTAAAAGTGTATTCAGATAAAATAAGCTATGTTTTTGTATATATTTTTTTAATATTAGTATCTGTTTTAGCGGCATATTTAATCTTACCTATGGGTATTTTATCAGTTTCATTAATTTTAATCTTTTTAGCTTATCTCTTAAGAAATTTTGAAAAGATACCTTTAGTAGAATTAGTTTATCTTTCTATTATTCTAGGGATATTAGCAGGAAGAGTAGGGTTTTTAGTCTAATGTTATTTATAGGTGATTATCACACACATTCAGAATATAGTCATGGTAAAGGTAAGCTAAGATTAAATATAGAAAAAGCTATCCAAAGAGACTTAAAAGAGTTAGCCATAACAGATCATGGTCCTGCTACCTGGAATTTCATAAAACTTGGGGTAAAAAAAGTAGAAGAATTGTTGGAAATAAAAGATAAAGTATACACTTTACAATCTGAGTACCCTCAAATAAAGCTATATTCTGGTGTGGAAGCTAATATAATTGATACTGAAGGCAATTTAGATGTCCCAGAAAAAATATTAAGAGCCTTAGATATAGTAGCAGTTGGTTTTCATTTATTAATAATACCTGACTCTTTGCTAGCAGCTAAAAAAATTATTTTAGATAATCGATATATTTACAAATATATTAAAAGAAAAAGAGAGGAGATTAGAAAGTCAAATACAGAAATTATTATAAAGTCTGTAAAAAAGAATAGACCTAATTTTATTACACATCCAGGCTATAAAATAGATATTGATACATATAATTTAGCTAATGTTTGTGCTAAGTCGGGAACGTACTTAGAAATTAATACACGACATGGCATGAAAACAAAGGATTATATAAGAGAGGCAGCTAAAAGTGATGTTAGATTTATAGTTAATAGCGATGCTCATTCTCCAAAAGAAGTTGGAGAACTGGATCTTGGATATAAGCTTATCAGTGATTTGGATATAAGTCATGATAGAATTGTAAATATAGTCAAAAAATAATGAGGGATGTTTGTATAGGGGGAACCCCTCTATAAGTTTTGTTCTGAGTAAATTTTTCTTGCAGGAATTAGGAGAAAAAAGAGGAACTATGTTTATTATAGTCTTTAAATTATAAGGAAGGTCGGATTAAAATGAGCAAAAAGATAATGGCTGTAGTAAATCCTGTTTCCTCTGGAGGTAAAACTGCTAAGAATTGGCCTCAGTATATTAAGTATTTTCAAGAAGAAGGATTATCAATAGATAGTTCTTATACTTCATATCCAGGTCATGGAGTTAAACTTGCAAGAGAAGCTGTTGAAAAAGGGTATCATTATATTATGGCAGTTGGTGGCGATGGTACAATTAATGAAGTTGTTAATGGTTTATTTAAAGATAATAAATTAATTAATGAAAAAATCAAATTATTAATCTTTGCTCAAGGAACTGGTTCGGATTTTATTAGAACACTGGGATTAAAAAAAGGACCAGAAGAAATAGTTAAAGTAATGGGAAGAGAAAATATTAAATCAATTGATATTGGCCAAGTAACTTATAAAAGTTATGATGGAAATAAAGAAAGTAGATACTTTATAAATATGGCTGATACAGGTATTGGTGCTGCTACTGCTAAATTAGTCAATGAAAGTTCTAAAATCTTTGGTGGCTTTTTGACATATTTGTGGGGGATTATTCGTACTTTAATAGTATATAGAAATAGAAAAGTAAAAGTCAAAGTCGATGGAAAGCTTAAATATCAAGAAAAATTAAATAGCCTTATAATTGCTAATGGTAAGTACTTTGGTGGAGGAATTATGATAGCACCTGAAGCAGAACTAGATAATGGAAGTTTAAATATACTTGCATTAAAGAATTTGTCCAAAATAGATATTATATTCAATTTAATTAGGGCATATAAAGGTACTCACTTAAGTCATCCTTTACTTGAGTCTATCAAAGGGTTAGAACTTAGTATTGATTCTGATTATCCTCTGGACCTAGAAATAGATGGAGAGTCAGTAGGTACAGTTCCAGCCAGTTTTCAACTGCTTGAATCTAGCCTATCTGTTTTAGTTTAGCTAAGTCTTTTATTAATCTACTATGCTATAGTAAAAAAATCATTGTAATTGTAGTGATTATAAGATGATAATAAGAAAATATTGGTTTACTTTTTTGGCGTTCTGTTATAAAATAGGCTTAGGTTTCTTTCTTGATTATCTACAAAAATATATGGCTAAAATCTGAGAGGAGCATGAATAAAATGGAATTCTTGATAATAACCGGTATGTCTGGTGCTGGAAAGTCTGTTGCTTTAGATTTTTTTGAAGACATGGGTTATTTTTGTATAGATAATTTGCCCCCGGCATTTATTAATAAGTTTGCAGAATTATGTTGTCATTCTGAATTGAAGAAAATCGCTATAGTTATAGATATAAGAGGAAGAGAATTTTTTAATGCCTTATTTAGTGAATTAAGTCTGATGGAAAAAGAGGGTCTTAATTATGAGATCTTGTTTTTAGAAGCTTCTGATGAAGCCTTAATTCGTCGTTTTAAAGAAACAAGAAGAAAACATCCTTTAGACAAAGAAGGACGTATATTAGAAGCAATATTAAAGGAAAGAAGGCTCTTAGAGGAGATCCGTGGTAAAGCAAACAAAATTATAGATACCTCTAAAATTAGTCAAAAAGAGCTTTTTAATGATTTGAAAAGGATCTATTCTTTTCATATAATAGATAAAGAGACAATGTCTGTCTCTATAATTTCTTTTGGGTATAAATATGGTATTCCTATGGATTCTGATATGGTTTTTGATGTTAGATTTTTGCCTAATCCTTATTATGTTAACTCATTAAGAGAACATACTGGAGAAGAAAAAGTGGTACAGGATTATGTTTTGAAATGGCCATTAACAGGGAAATTTTACAAGAACTTCTTTGGCTTTATTCATTTTTTACTACCCGAGTATAGAAAAGAAGGGAAAAGTCATCTAATGATTGCTATTGGATGCACTGGAGGAAAACATCGTTCTGTTACAACTGCAATTAAATTAAGAGATCGTCTTGTAAAAGATGATTATCGAGTAATTTTAGAACATCGAGATATAAATAAATAAATGTATTTAAAGTTTGTAGAAGGAGGCGTTATGGATTTTAAAAAATGGTTATATCCTGGACTGGGAATAAAAAGGTGGATTTCTTTTTTGATAGTCTCTTTACTTTTAATTAGTACTGGTATTTCAATATTAATAGGGTATCAAATTATTAGTCAAGTTGAGGTAATGATAATAGAATTTTTTTCACCTGTATTAGGTAGATTTTCATATTTTATGGATTATATCATAGCCGTTTTATTAATTATACTTGGGGTATGGATAATGAACTTTTCCTTAAAAGCTGCTTTAAAGGGAATTTTTCGTAGAGAATCTAACTCTAAATTACTAGATGAGCTATATAGAAAAAAAGTATTAAAAAAAGGTCCTAAAATAGCAGCTTTAGGTGGTGGGACTGGATTATCCAATTTACTTAGAGGTTTAAAAAAGCATAGTAGTAATATAAGTGCAATAGTTACAGTAGCTGATGATGGAGGTAGTTCAGGTAAATTAAGGGATGAACTAGGTATTTTACCACCTGGAGATATTAGAAACTGTTTAGTAGCTCTGGCTGATGCAGAACCTTTGATGCAGGAATTATTTCAATATCGCTTTAATTCAGGAGGACAGTTAGAAGGTCATAGTTTTGGGAATCTCTTCATTGCTACTTTGACAGAGGTATTAGGAGATTTTGAAGAAGCAGTTAAAGAATCCAGTAAAGTTTTGGCTATTCGAGGTAAAGTTCTACCAGCTAGTAATGAAAACGTACACTTAGGGGCGATTTATTCTGACAAGTCTACTAGAATGGGTGAATCAGTAATACCAGAAGCAAATAAAAAAATCGAAAAAGTATTTTTGAAACCAGCTGATTGTCAAGCAACCAGTGAAGCTCTAGAGGCTATTCGAGAGGCTGAAATAATTGTCTTAGGCCCTGGTAGTTTATATACGAGCATAATACCTAATTTGTTAGTAAATGGGATCGCTGATGAAATTCTAAAAAGTGATGCTGTTAAAATATATGTTTCTAATGTAATGACACAGCCTGGTGAAACTAGCGATTACTCAGTTGCAGACCATGTAAAAGCTATTTTTGATCATAGCCATAAAGGACTATTTGACTACGTAATTGCTAATAAAGCTGAAGGTTCAGAAGAATTAATTCTCAAATATAAGGAAGAAGGAGCTTATCAAGTCTCTTTAGATAAAACAAAGCTAAAAGAAATGGGAGTTGAAACTATTGAAGCAGATCTAATATCTGCTCAGGGATATATTAGACATGATCCTGAGAAACTAGCCGAAATAATATTAAATATATTGCAGAGGGTTGGTGAAATGTAAGTGTCTTTTACTTCAGAAGTAAAACATGAAATTGCAAGAATTACTGGAGAAGAGTTACCAGAATTGGCAGCTTTAGTGAGAATGGATGGGTCTATCCATATAATTAATAAAAAGCTTGCTTTACAGATTAAAATTTATCTTGGAGATCTAGCTCGAAAAATATATAAATTGATAAAAAAGCAGTTTAATTTAAAGATGGAGATTATGGTAAGAAAAGACAGATATTTTGATAAAAAACAAAATATATATGAATTGTTTTTGCCACCACAAGAGGGTTTAAATGATTTTTTATACAAATTAGGTGTAATTGATAAAAAAAATAATTTGGTATTTAAAATTAATGAAGAATTTATTAATAATAGGAAATCTCAGAAAGCTTATCTTCGTGGAGCTTTTCTTGGAGGGGGTTCAGTTAACAAACCTAGTAGTGAGTATCATTTAGAATTTCGTAGTGAGCATCTAGGCTTCGCAGAAGATTTAATTAGCTTATTAGATAAATTCGATTTAAAAGGTGGTTTAACAGAAAATAATAATAAATTTATTGTTTATTTTAAAAGCTTTGATGAGATAATTACAATTCTTAATATTATTGGAGCACATCAAGCCCTACTTAAGATGGAAGATAAACATGCCCTTAAAGACATAAAAAATAATATTAATCGTAAAGTTAATTTTGAAACAGCTAATTTAGATAAAACAATTAATGCTGCAATGAGTCAAATAGAAGATATAGAATTAATTGAAAGTAGTACAGGCTTGAATTCTTTACCGAGGAGTTTAGAGGAAATAGCTATTGTTCGTAAAGAAAATCCATATGCTAGTTTAAAGGAGTTAGGCGACTTTCTAAGTCCAAAGCTTAGTAAGTCAGGAGTTAATCATAGAATTCGTAGGTTAAAAAAAATAGCTGATGAAATACGTGGAACTTAGAAAAAAATTAAAAATAAAAGCAGGAATTCTACTATGTTTATAGAATATGTTATACTGAAAAATAAATAGAAAAAAGTAAAAGGAAAAGTATTTGTGAATGGAATTACATAATCTTGAATAGAATAATATTCTTACATGATTTGATTTTAATTTTTGTTTGTGACGGGACAGTTTTGTTCCAGAGGGATAAAAACGTTCCCATATAGAAAAGGACGTGTAAATGTGGAATACCTTTTTAAGATTCAGGGAAAAATAGTACCTGAGTTAATAACTGTTGTTGAAAATCGGTATACTATATTGCGAAATGTTTACTATCAGCAACCAATTGGACGCCGAGCTCTTTCTGAAAAAACTTTACTTAGTGAGAGGACAGTTCGAAGAGAGTTAGATTTTTTGCACGGAAGAGGATTAGTCAATATCTCTAGAAGTGGGGCTATGATAACTAAAACTGGCTCTGAATTTTTGCCGGAATTAGATAAATATATTAAAGAAATTAAAGGAATTAAAACTTTAGAAAGTAAAATAGAAAAGATTCTTGGTCTAGAAAAAGTTTATATAGTACCTGGAAATTTAGAACATTCAACGATAATTCAAGAGATTGGGCGCTTTACTGCAAGATTAGTAAAAAAGATGCTCAAAGATGGAGATGTTTTAGCAGTGACTGGTGGTTCGACTTTGGCTCATATTGCTAAAGCTATGCATACAAGTGATAAAACTAAGGATATCACAGTTGTACCTGGTAGAGGTGGATTAGGGGAAGAAGTAGAAATTCAGGCAAATACTATATCCTCCACTATTGCTAAAAAACTAGGTGGACGTTATCAGTTATTACATATTCCAGATTCTATTAAAACTGAAAATGTTGATATCATAATAGCAGAGCCTTCTATACAACGTGTTTTAAAAACTCTAAAAAAGACCAATATACTTCTTCATGGTGTAGGCAGTGCAGAGGAAATGGCGAAAAGAAGAGATATGTCTGAAGAGCAAATAACTAAGCTGATGAATAAAGGGGCAGTAGCAGAGGCTTTAGGCTACTATTTTGATAAAAATGGAAAGATAGTATATACAACAACTAGTGTAGGTCTTCATTTAGAAGATTTGCAGGAAATAGAAAAAGTAATTATAGTGGCAGGAGCTCCTGCCAAAGCAGAGGCTATTGTTTCTGTAGTTTCACCTAAGTATCATGATTTGTTAATTACAGATGAATTGACTGCTAAAGAGATATTAACTTTAAGGGGGTGATTTGGGCATACGAATATATGAAATACAAATCAATCATTTAAAAGGTTGTTTTGTAATCGTTTCTAAGTTTTATTAATATTAATGGTTCTAAGTACATTGTTAATATTGGGAATAATGTACTAAAAATAATGGCCGAAATGGCTAAATAAAATAAGTGGAGGAAGATAACATGAGTGTAAAAGTTGCAATTAATGGTTTTGGTGCTATTGGACGTAGGGCTTTCAGGGGATATTATCAAAACCCTGATGTAGAGTTTGTTGCATTTAATGACTTGACTGATCCAGAGGTGTTAGCATATTTATTAAAGTATGACTCTAACTTTGGTGTTTTTGATGCAGACATTGATTTTACTGATGATGCTGTAGTTGTAGATGGTAAAGAAATTAAGGTATATGCAGAAAAAGATCCTGCAAATTTACCATGGGGAGACCTTGATATTGATGTAGTTATTGAATCAACTGGTTTCTTCACAGATGGTAATGACGCTAAAAAACATATAGAAGCTGGTGCTAAGAAAGTTATTATTTCTGCTCCTGCTACTAATGAAGACAAAACAATTGTTATGGGAGTAAACGAAGAAGAATATGATCCTGCAAAACATAATGTAATTTCTATGGCTTCATGTACAACTAACTGTTTAGCTCCTGTTGCTAAAGTATTAGATGAGAAATTCGGAATTGAAAAAGGTCTTATGACTACAATTCACTCATATACTGGTGCTCAAGCTATTCTTGATGCTCCTGGTAATATGAAAAAAATTACTCGTGCTAGAGCTGCTGCAATTAATATGGTTCCAACTACAACTGGTGCTGCAAAAGCTGTATCTTTAGTATTACCTGAATTAGAAGGTAAATTCCACGGTATGGCTGTTAGGGTTCCTACCCCAACTGGTTCTTTAGTTGACTTAACTGTTAACTTAGAAAATGATGCTACTGAAGAAGAAATTAATGCAGCAATGAAAGAAGCTGCTGAAGGTGCTATGAGTGGTGTTCTAATGTACAACGAGGATCCAATTGTGCTAATGGATATTAAAGGAAATGCTCATACATCAATCTTTGATGCAAACTATACAAGTGTTATGGGTGGTAATATGGTTAAAGTATTATCATGGTATGACAATGAGTGGGGATACTCACAAAAAATTGTTGACACAGCTATTTACTTAGCAAGTAAAGGATTATAAGAAATAAAAACAGAAAAGCAAACGGAGAAAATTCACCGTTTGCTTTTTCCTGAAAGTATATTTAGAAATATACTTGAGATAGAATATTTAAGTTAAAACTGCTTAAGTTAAAACTGTTTAAGTTAAGATTGCTTAATTTTAAAATAGGGGTCGGGCGGTTAGACCTGTCCCGACCTAAATTTCATGGAGGTGTTAGTATGAAAAAGACTTTAAAAGATTATAATTTCAAAGCTAAAAAAGCCCTAGTAAGGGTTGACTTTAATGTACCATTAGAAGATGGAAAAATAACTGATGATACAAGAATCCAGGCTGCCTTGCCTACTATTGAATATTTAATCAATGAAGGTGCCCGGGTTATTTTAATGTCTCATTTGGGACGTCCTAAAGGTCAGGCTGTTGACTCTTTAAGATTAGATCCAGTAGCTGAAAGACTGGCTGATTTATTAAGTCAAGAAGTAAGCAAAGTAGATGATTGTATTGGTGATGAAGTAGAAAAAGCAGCTGATAGTTTAAATGATGGTGATGTGCTAATCCTGGAAAACACTCGTTTTTATGCTGAAGAAAAGAAAAACGACCCTGAGTTTTCTAAAAAATTAGCTAGTATTGCTGACGTATTTGTAAGTGATGCTTTTGGTGCTGCTCACCGTGCACATGCTTCAACTGTAGGTGTAACTGAGTATTTACCATCAGTTTCTGGTTTCTTAATGCAAAGAGAGCTAAATGCATTAGGTGAAGTTATGGAAAATCCAGCACATCCATTTGTTGCTATCATGGGTGGAGCAAAGGTTTCTGATAAAATAGATGTTATTCGTAATTTAATGAGTAAAGTAGATTACTTACTTGTTGGTGGAGGTATAGCCAATACTTTTATTAGAGCAAAAGGATATGAAACTGGTAAATCATTAGTAGAAGAAGATAAACTTGATTTGGCTAAAGAAATATTAGCTGAAGCAGATGAAAAAGGTGTTAATTTAGTAGTGCCTACTGATGTTGTTGTTGCTGATGATTTCAGTAATGATGCTAATAATAAAGCCGTAGCTATTGATAATATACCAGCAGACTGGGAGTCTTTAGATAGTGGTGGACCTGAAACTATTAAAGTCTATTCAGATATAATTAAAAATGCTAAAACTGTTATCTGGAATGGACCATTAGGTGTATTTGAAATGGATACTTTCGCTAAAGGTACTAATGCTATAGCGCAGGCCTTAGCTGATTCAGATGCCACAACGATTATTGGTGGTGGAGATTCTGCAGCAGCTATTAAAAAAGCAGGTCTTGAAGATAAAATGACTCATATTTCTACAGGTGGTGGAGCTTCATTAATGTTTTTTGAAGGTAAACCATTACCAGGAGTAGAAGCATTAGATGATGTAGAGTAATAGAAACTCTAATGTAATTTTATTTAATTAGAATTTTATATATTGAAAATAGAGAATTATGTAATGTAAAAAAAGTTGTAGGAGGGATTTTTGTGCGCAAACCATTTATTGCTGGTAACTGGAAGATGAATAAGACTGTAAGTGAAGCAGAGGCTTTAGTAAATGCTTTAAAAGAAAAAGTTGCCGGTATTACTGAAGTAGAAATTGCTGTATGCCCACCTGCTGTTAATCTTGTACCAGTTAAAAATCTCACTAGTGATAGTAATATCCAAGTTGGAGCTCAGAATATGTACTGGGAAGAGTCTGGTGCTTTCACTGGAGAATTAGCAGGTCCAATGTTAAAAGAAGTAGGAGTAAATTATGTAATATTAGGGCATTCAGAACGCCGTGAGTATTTCAACGAAAGTGATGAAGACGTAAATAAAAAAGCTAAAGCAGCTTTTAAATATGGTTTAAAACCAATTATTTGTGTTGGTGAAACCTTAGAAGAAAGAGAAGCAGGAAAAACTATTGACAAAGTAAAAACTCAAATTAAAGCAGATTTAGCTGGCTTCAGTGATCAAGAACTTGAAGATACTGTAATTGCTTATGAGCCAATCTGGGCTATAGGTACTGGAAAGACAGCTACAGCTGAAGATGCCAATGAGGTTATCGGTAAAATTAGAGATTTGATTAGAGAAGATTTTGCTGATACTGCTGACAAAGTAAGGATTCAATATGGTGGTAGTGTAAAACCAAATAATGTTGAAGAATTAATGGCTCAGCCAGAAATTGACGGAGCTTTAGTTGGCGGTGCCAGTCTTGATGCTGATTCTTTTGCTCAAGTTGTAGCAGGAGCTAAGTAATTATCATAATAAAAGTTTAGTCTTACTTAGAAATCTCGAAATAGAAGATATAAATTAAGAAACTATAATTTACTAGAGAAAGGGGTGAAAGAAATGGATATACCAAAACCTTTAGCTTTAATAATACTCGATGGTTTCGGCCTTAGAGATGAAGACAATGGGAATGCTGTTCAAGCAGCTAATACTCCTAATATAGATAAATTAATGCAGGATTATCCCCTTACTACTTTAAATGCTTCTGGTGAAGCTGTTGGATTACCTGATGGTCAAATGGGTAACTCAGAAGTTGGTCATCTTAATCTTGGTGCAGGAAGAATTGTTTACCAGGATTATACCAGGATTAATAAAGCAGTGGAAGATAAGTCCCTATTTGAAAATGATGTTCTAAAAGATGCAGTTGAATATGTAAAAAGAGAAGATAAGGCTCTTCACTTGATGGGTCTTTTATCAGATGGCGGTGTACACAGTCATATTAAACATCTTTTTGGTTTACTGGAGATGGCAAAAGATTATGATCTGAATCAAGTATATGTACATCCAATATTGGATGGAAGGGATACACCACCTAAAAGTGGGGCAGCTTATATAAAGGAATTAGAAGCTAAGTTAGAAGAGCTTGGTATAGGTAAAATAGCTACAGTAAGTGGTCGTTACTATACAATGGATAGAGATAATCGCTGGGAAAGAGTTAAAAAAGCATATGACGCTTTAGTTTTATCTGAGGGGAATCAGGGTGATGACGCTTATGCGGCTGTGAAGGATTCCTATGATGAAGGTGTTAATGATGAGTTTATGCTACCAACTGTAATTAAAGAAAATGGCGAAGCTATAGCTACAATTAATGATGGTGATGCACTTATCTTCTTTAATTTCCGCTCTGACCGGGCAAGAGAAATAACTAGAGCTTTGGCTATAGAAGAATTTGATGGTTTTGATAGGCCAGCTGAGCATCCAAAAAATCTTAGCTATATATGTATGACTGAATATGATGAAGAGTTTGCTTTGCCTATTGCTTTTCCGAGTATTGAGCTTAAGAATGGCTTAGGTGAAACACTCAGTAAAAATAATCTAAAACAATTACGTATAGCTGAAACAGAAAAATATGCTCATGTTACTTTCTTCTTTAATGGTGGTGTTGAAAAAGAATATAATGGTGAAGATAGAAAGCTAATACCTTCACCTAAGGTTGCTACATATGATTTGCAGCCAGAAATGAGCGCATATGAAGTTACAGATGCATTATTAGATGAAATTGCAGCAGATAAATATGATGTAATCGTGTTAAATTATGCCAATTGTGATATGGTAGGTCATACAGGTATCTTTGATGCAGCTGTAAAAGCTGTTGAAACTGTAGATGAATGCCTTGCTAAACTTGTACCAGCTATATTAGGAAAAGGTGGTCAAATTCTCTTAACAGCTGATCATGGTAATAGTGAGCAAATGGCAGATGAAGATGGAGAACCATTTACAGCACACACTACAAGCCCTGTACCACTTTTATATATAGGTGGAGCAGAAGGAAGTAAAATGAAAGCTGGTAAACTGTCTGATATAGCACCAACAATGTTGACTTTACTAGGTTTAGATATACCTGAAGAAATGACAGGAGAAGTATTGTTAGAAAATTAGTCTAATAATATCTTGTCAGCAGTAGAAAAATATATAAGATGATAAATTATAAGAAAAAAATGGAGGGATATATTATGGATTCAACTATTATTGATGTTTTTGCAAGAGAAATTTTAGACTCACGTGGTAATCCTACAGTTGAGGTAGATGTAGTATTAGAAGATGGTTCTATGGGTAGAGCTGCAGTTCCATCTGGAGCTTCTACAGGAGCTCATGAAGCTGTAGAATTAAGAGATGGTGAAGACCGTTACTTAGGTAAAGGTGTTCAAAATGCAGTTAAAAATGTAAATGACGTTATAGCTGCAGAGATTGTTGGTTATGATGCTATGGACCAGGTAGAAATTGATAATACAATGATTGAATTAGATGGTACTGAGAACAAAGGAAAGTTAGGTGCCAATGCTATCTTAGGTGTTTCTATGGCTGTAGCTAAAGCTGCTGCTCTTTCTAGCGATAACTATCTTTTCAAATATATAGGTGGAGTGAATGCTAAAACATTACCTACTCCAATGATGAATATTTTAAATGGTGGAGAACATGCTGATAATAACGTAGATATTCAGGAATTTATGATAATGCCAGTTGGAGCTACTAGCTTTGCTGAAGCACTAAAAATATGTGCTGAAATCTATCATAACTTGAAAAAAGTTCTTGGAGACAAAGGTCTTAACACTGGTATTGGTGATGAAGGTGGATTTGCTCCTGACCTTTCCTCTAACGAAGAAGCTATCGAAGTTATTATTGAAGCTACAGAAAAAGCAGGATACAAACCAGGTGACGATATTATGATCGCTCTTGATGTTGCTGCTACTGAAATATACAAAGATGGCAAATATGTACTTGAAGGTGAAGGTAAAGAACTAAGCTCTGAAGAAATGGTAGATTTCTATGTAGATTTAGTAGAGAAATATCCTATTGTTTCAATTGAAGATGGTCTTGATGAAGACGATTGGGATGGTTGGAAAGTTCTTACTGAAAAACTAGGTGATAAAGTTCAATTAGTTGGTGATGATTTATTCGTTACTAATACTGAAAGACTTTCTCGCGGTATAAATGAAGGTATCAGTAATTCTATCTTAATCAAAGTAAATCAAATTGGTTCTTTAACAGAGACTATTGAAGCTATTGAGATGGCTAAAAAAGCAGGATTTACTGCTGTAGTTTCACATCGTTCTGGTGAAACAGAAGATGTAACTATTGCTGACCTTGTTGTAGCTATGAATGCTGGTCAAATCAAGACTGGTGCTCCAGCTCGTTCTGAAAGGGTTGCTAAATATAATCAGTTGTTGAGAATTGAAGAAGCTCTAGGTGAAGCTGCTCAATATGCTGGTAAAGATGCTTTCTATAACTTGAAGTAAACTAGAGTATAACTATAGTTTGATATAATTAATAAAAGTCAGGGTGTTAATGCCCTGACTTTTTTCGTTATTTGATTAATTAACTTATATATGTTATAGTTGAAAACAATTCAAAATCAAAATTTTTACATAAAGAACCTTTTTCTACATTTTCAAAAGGGGGTTATAAGATGGGTCTTTTTATTTTTATGTTGCTAATGATCATAGTTCTTATTCTAGGATATTTATATTTTCTAGGTGATGGGATAAACTGGAAAAGAAACTGGAATAAAGTTAGAAAATTTACAGGAAAGTATGGACAAATAATCATTTTTTATGTTCTTCTTACTACTTTTTTAAATCGAAGAGGTATAATTCCTTACAACTCAATAGGATTGATGTTTACAATATGGCCTTTGTTTGTAATATATTTTGGTGTTAAAGAATTAATAGATAAAAATAAGGGTGATACAGCAACTGGAGTAGGTATATTATCTCTGGGATTAGGCTTTTCTTATTTAATAATATTTCCCCAATTTGAAAATTTTGTAGTAAATAATCCAGAGGGTATATTGGCAAGTATATTTGGAGCTTTGTCATATTTACCGGCCTTTTTTATAGTTTTTTTCTTTCCAATACTTATACTTGGACTCTTTCTAAGTTTTATTTTTAGGAATAGTTAATAACGAAATAATTAATATACTTTTTGGAGTAGAACTTATCAAATTATTGCTAATATTCTTTTAGCAGACGTAAAGCTACTCGTCAATTTCTCAGAAAATCGGAGCGCCCTGAACCAGCTGTTTATTATTTCAATTAGGGTATAAAGAAAAAACTGACTTTGAGTCATTGTCGTCATTAATTAAGAGTTTAAAAATACTAAATTATCAGCTTTAAGTGAAAGAGAAGGATTAAAGTGGGTAAAAAAATAGCTGATTTTTTCTAATATATATTTAGCATTACAACCCTCATATTGTGCAGATTGTCATTTTTTTTAAAAAATAGAATATTATGAAGGAATTATATACATATTTGCCGAATATTAAATACAAACACATAAAAAAGGGGTTGTTAATATGTTTTTAAAGAAAAAAGCTTTACTTATTCTTGTGCTTATTAGTACAATCTTATTTTTAATTGGCTGTAGTAATGGAACAGATGGAGATTACACTCTGACTATTAATGAAATTGGAAATGGCCGTGTGTCGATAGATCCAGCTAGTCAGAGTTATGTTGAAAATCAGAAGGTAACTTTAAATGCCATTCCTGATGCTGATTGGAGATTTGCTTATTGGGAAGGAAGTGGTATTAATAACACTATTCCTGAATTAGATTTAGTTATGACAGATGATATATCATTGCAGGCAACCTTCGGTCAAATTTCTAGGGAGAGCTATTTTGAAAATAACAAGAATCCAGGTGATTTTTGGTTTATAGATTCTTATGATTATGTTACATACGAAATAAAAAATGAGAAGTATTCTATTACTATACATCAAGATGATATTCAACAAGGTATAATAGCACCTTATAATTCTGATTTTTTTATAGAATTAGATGTGCAGTTTATTACAGATAATCATGGTGTATATGGAACTTGGTTTAATTTTGATAGTAATTCTAATAACCATTATTTATTTAAAATAAGTTCAAATGGACATTATAGCATTGGGAGAATGATAGATGGCAATATGGAATATATAGATGAGTGGTTAGAAAGTGATTTGATAAATATTAGTGAGGGTGTTAAAAATAACATTGCCATAAGAAAAAATAACGACGTATATACTATATATGTAAATGGTCAATATTTAAATGAAGTAAAAGTAAATCAGGTTAGTGAACCTGAGTTTGGTCTTTTTGTTTGGGCTGATGTAAGTCCGGTAGAAGTAGCTTTTGATAATATTATAGAGTTAGCTTTATAAAATTAACTTGTCCAGTAGAATTTTATCTTTATACTCACAAAATATATGCTTGCTCTTCATCTTATCGAGTATATTGTATATAGACTTATACTTTTGCTTAAGATGTTTATGAATAATTTTTTATTGTATTTTCTTCTACCTTATGTTAAAATAAAATATGTATAGAAAATGATACGGTTATAAATTTATTTCTTTTAATAAAGGTTAATTTTCTGGAGGTGAGATAAATGTTGACACTACTTAAAGTATTTCATTTTATCGTGGCGATAGGCGTTATTGCAGGTGTATTATTACAATCTGGAAATAGTGCTGGACTTTCCGGTGTGGTTGATGGTGGAGCAACACAAATTTTTGGTAAGAAAAAGGGTTTAGACGAAAAAATTGCATTTTACACTAAAATTGTTGCTATTGTGTTTGGTATAACATCACTGGCTCTAGCATTTGTATATTAATTGACATCTAAGCCCCTCTAAGACAAACTTAGGGGGCTTTTTCTTTAGGAAAATATTTGGGGGGATTAAAATGTATGACATGTGTTTTGCCTGTGGTAAGGATAACCCGATTTCTCTTGGTTTGAAATTTGATTTAATTGATAATAATAAAGTTAAAGCTATCTTTTCTCCTAAGGAAGAACATCAGGGGTATGAAGGCATTGTTCATGGAGGTATTGTTTCAACATTACTGGATGAGGCTATGGTTTCAGCCATAGTTGCTAAGGGTTCTGAAGCAGTAACAGCAGAATTGAAAATTAGATTTAAAGACTCTATTAAAGTTGGAGAAGAATTACATATATTTGGGTACATAAGTAAAGAAAAAAGTAAAATGATTTGTACAGAAGGTGAGATTAGGAATAAAGAAGGACAGTTAAAAGCTAGAGGAGAAGCTAAATTCATGCTAGTGTAGAGGAGTATTAGGATAATAAAGCGAAAATTTCTTTGCGAAAGGAGCTAATCGAGATGTGATAGCTTCTTGTTCTGACATGGGCATGGACTTAGAAGAATTTATTACTATATCCTAAGCTATGCAAAGTATTTCTAAAGAGCTTGGTTTATAATAAGTGAAGTTTCATTTGCTTAAAAAAGTTAAACATAGGATAAGATAATAAAGTAATGGTTAAAATAATATCAGTTATCAACTGATTAGAGGTGAAAAAAATGAGTGCTAGAGAAAAAATTTTAGATTTTATGAAAAATAAAGCATACAGACCTATGACAGAAAAACAATTAATGAAAGAGTTTAATATTGCTAGTGATCAAAAAGACGTAATGGGCAAATTACTTAAGAATTTAATGAAAGAGGGACTTGTCTATAAAAATAGTAAAGGTCGCTATGGCTTGCCTGAAAAAATGGATCTGATGGCAGGTAGAATTGAGGGAAATAAAAAAGGATTTGCCTTTCTTATTCCTGAAGATCCTGCTCAAAAAGATGTTTTTATCAGTCGTGAAAATATGAATGGTGCTATGCATAATGATAAAGTTTTCATTAGACTTTTAGCAAACAGTTCTGGTAAGAGATTGGAAGGCGAAGTAATAAAGATTTTGGAAAGGGCAAACCAACGTATAGTAGGTAACTTTGAAAAAAGCAATTACTTTGGTTTTGTTGTAGCAGATAACAAGCGCATTTTCTATGATCTATTTATACCCAAAGAAGAGATAAATGGTGCTAGACAAAATCAAAAAGTAGTAGCAGAAATAACTAGCTGGCCTGATAAGAACAGGAATCCAGAGGGAAGGATAGTAGAAATATTAGGAGATAAAGGTTCTCCTGGAGTTGGTATTGAGGCAATTATACACCAACTTGAATTACCTCAGGATTTTCCAGAGGAAGTTGAGCAGGAATTAAATGAAATGTCCTTTGAAATAAATCAAGAAGAAATTGAGCAACGTATGGATTTAAGGGATTTAGATATGGTTACAATTGATGGTGCAGATGCTAAGGACCTTGATGATGCTGTTTCTATTGAAGATTTAGGTGATGGAACAGTTCGCTTAGGTGTACATATTGCCGATGTTACACATTATGTTAGGGAAGGTACAGCATTAGATAAGGAAGCTTTAGAAAGAGCTACCAGTATCTATCTTGTAGATAGAGTAATTCCAATGTTACCACGTAAGTTATCAAATGGTATTTGTAGTCTGAATCCTCAGGAAGATCGCTTATCAATGACTGCATTTATAACTTATCAATTAGATCCATTAAAAATAGTCAATCATGAAATTGGTCCAAGTATTATTAAAACAAATTACAGGCTAACTTATGCTGAAGTTAACCAAATATTAGAAGATGATCAGGAAGTAATAGATAAATATGAAGACTTTGTCCCAAAAATAAAATTAATGAATCAACTTAAGAAAAGATTAAGGAAAGATCGTTTTAATAATGGCAGTATTGATTTTGATTTTCCTGAAGTTAAAGTTATTTTAGATGACGATGCTAAGCCAATAGATATTAAAGAAAGGGTACATGGAGAAGCAGAACAATTAATTGAAGAATTTATGATTGCAGCTAATAGAGTAGTTTCAGAAGATATGAGCTGGAAGGAAATTCCTTTTATCTATAGGGTTCATGATAATCCAGATGCAGATCGTTTGCAGTCTTTCAATGAATTCATCCATGATTTTGGTTACCATATTAAAGGTTTAAATAATGATATACATCCAGCAGCATTACAGGATTTACTAGATAAGGTGAAAGATAAACCTGAAGAAAGAGTTATTAATACATTACTCTTAAGAACAATGAAACAGGCAGTTTATACTCCTAATAATATAGGACATTTTGGTCTGGCTATTGATTATTACAGTCATTTTACTTCACCTATTAGAAGATATCCTGACTTAATGATTCATAGGATTATAAAAGAAGTATTGTCTAAGGGAAGCTTATCTAAAAAAAGACTTGAAGAATTAGAGAAGAATCTCTATCATGTATCAGAACATAGTTCTTTACAGGAAAGGCGAGCTATGGAAGCTGAGCGAGATTCTGTCGAGATGAAGAAAATAGAATTTATGGAAGATAAAATTGGAGAAGAGTTTGAAGGAATAATCAATGGTGTAACTAATTTTGGCCTTTTTGTGGAACTTGAGAATACCGTTGAAGGCTTAGTACATGTAGAAGCTTTGAAAGATGATTATTATCACTATAATGAAAAGCAACATTGCCTAGTAGGAGAAGTAAGCAAGAAAGTTTATCGTTTTGGTGAGAAAGTAAAGGTGAAAGTTGATAAAATTAATATAGATGAAAGACAGATAGATTTTATCTTAGTAGAAGATTAGCTAGAAGAGTAGTAAAAAAAGTGTATAGAGAAAAATTATATTATATACTAGTAAAAAGCAAAAGGTATTTTGAAAATAATAATGACGGAAAATTGGAGGATTGGATTTTACACAGATTTATTTTATTGTTTTCTGTTGTTTTTAGGAGGTTTAATAATGGGGGAGGACAAAAGAGTAATTTCTCGTAATAAGAAGGCTAGATATGATTATTCTATTGAAGAAACATTTGAGACTGGTATAAAATTAAAAGGTACTGAGATAAAGTCTATAAGGGCTGGTAAAGTCAATCTAAAAGATAGTTTTGCTCTTGTTGAAGATGGAGAGGTCTTTCTTTATAACATGCATATTAGTCCATACTCACATGGGAATAGAGAAAATCATGAGCCAGAAAGAAAGCGTAAATTGCTTTTAAATAAAAGCGAAATTAGAAGCCTTATAGGTAAGACAACTACTAAAGGTTATACATTGGTACCATTAAGCGTCTATATTATTAGAAATGTTGCAAAAGTTGAATTAGCACTAGCAAAGGGAAAAAATGTTCGTGATAAAAGAAGAGATATTGCTAAAAAGACAGCAGATCGCGAAATTGAAAAAGCATTTCGAGATAGACAAAGATATTAATAGGAGCTGGCCTAACTTTTACCCATAAACTAGTTTATGGGTATTTTGTATATGAATTTTTGCGTTATATTTTATGAAATATTTCTTGAAAACATAATATTTGAGATTAAAGTTAAATATACAATAATTTATTTCAAGAAAAATTAAAGAAACTAGTCATTTTATGATATAATAGAATAAGACAAAGAACTTAACGAATGACTTATATTCTAAAATAAACTGTCTTAAATTTATATAAGGCAAGCTGGAAGCTAGGAGGAAGAATTATGAAGAAATATAAGCTAAAAAATGTTAAAGAGGCGAATCTTTTTGAAGAATACTTTGAATATGATATGGTACCTAAAATAAAATTTGAAGATAAAACTGTAGAAATGAATCAGCCAGAAGAGATATGGTTAACTGATACTACTTTTCGTGATGGACAACAATCACGAGCACCTTATGATGCTGATCAGATTGTTGATCTCTATAAGCTAATGAATAAACTGGCTGGTGAAAAAGGTGTTATAAGACAGACGGAATTTTTTATTTATAGCGAACGTGACCGGGAAGCAGTACGTAGATGTCAAGATTTAGGATTTGAGTTTCCTGAAATTACAAGTTGGATTCGAGCTGTAGAAAAAGATTTTCAACTTGTAAAAGAATTAGGTGTAAAAGAAACAGGGATTTTAACTTCGGCTTCTGACTATCACATTTTTCTAAAATTAAATCTTGATAGGAAAAAAGTGATGGAAAAATATTTAAAGGTTGTAGATGCAGCTTTAGAAGCAGGTATTGTTCCAAGGTGTCACCTTGAAGATATTACTCGTGCTGATTTTTATGGTTTTGTAATACCATTTGTACAAAAATTAATGGAAAGAGCAGATGATAGTGGTATTCCTATCAAAATTAGGGCCTGTGATACAATGGGTTTAGGATTGCCTTACCCGAATGCACCCTTACCACGTTCTGTACCAAAGATATTTGATGTATTACATCGTGAGGCAGGTGTTCCTCATAAACAATTGGAGTGGCATGGCCATAATGACTTTCATAAGGTATTAGTAAATGGAACGACTGCTTGGTTATATAACTGTTCAGCTGTTAATGGAACTTTATTAGGTTGGGGTGAAAGAACTGGTAATCCTCCAATAGAAGGATTAATTATGGATTATATTGCTTTAAAAGGTCAAAATCCAGAAGACTTAGGCATAAAAACTACAGTAATAACAGAAATAGCACGCTATTATCGTAATGTAATAGGAGATTCTATATCTACAAACTATCCTTTTGTAGGAGAACACTTTAATTCTACTAGGGCTGGAATTCATGCTGATGGTGTTATTAAGAATGAAAGAATTTATAGTATATTTGATACTGGTAAATTATTGAATAGACCTATTACAGTATCCATTACTGATAAATCAGGTGCTGCTGGTATAGCATTATGGATTAATAATTATTTTGACTTAGATGAAGAACATGCTTTAGATAAAACTCATCCTGGAGTACGAGGTATATATAGTTGGGTTATGGAGCAATATAGTAATAATAGAGTTTCTAGTATTTCTACAGATGAAATAATAATACAGGCTAAAAAACATCTACCTTCCTTATTCCATTCTGATCTAGAAGGTTTGAAGAAAAAAGGCATGAGACTATCTATAGAAATTATTAATAAACTGATGGAGGAAAACCCTGTTTTAAGGACTATGGATAGTTTGTATATAAAACCTTCTTTAGAAAAATTTAGAAACCATTTTGCATTTGCAAAATTGATTTATTTAGTAGATACGGAAGGAAAGATGGTATCTCAATACTATTGTCAGGCTGAAGATAAAGAAAAATATAAAACAAAATTTAAAGACGATAATTTTGCTAATAGATCTTGGTTTAAAAGGGCTATAGAATCCGGGGAAGCTACAGTTTCTGACTTCTTTATGTCCAGGATTGTACAGGAATTGTGTATAACAGTTTCAAAGCCCATAAAAGATGAGGCAGGAGAAATTATAGGTGTATTGGGTATTGATATTAATTTTGATAATTTAATAAATCTATCGGAATTTGAATTAAAAACTATTCCAGTAGATTCAGGTCAAGTTGATGATTAATATAAGATTAATATAAAAAGTATAAGTCTAAGAGTTTCTCTATTATTTGACAGCCGGATTTCTATAAGGTATAATGTTAATACGCTTTTGAGAAAGAAGTTTTCTCAGCAGGCAAAGCTTTTTTGAAATCCGGGGGTGTTCCGGTTTCGCCTGTGTAGGGAAGGCTTTAGAAGCGGGTCGAGGACTCCTTTCACTCGTTAAATACTGGTAACTAAATTTATCTGCAAACGATAATAATTACGCTTTAGCTGCCGCGTAGGTAGTTAACGCTTAACTGCGCTCTTGTCTGTGGAGACGGTTAAGTGTCATAATTAAGCAGACTACTCTCTATTTGATGACTATAAGATAGAGTAGGAAACTAATAGTATAGTAGTATAAAAGCCTGTCTGTTGGCGTTTATGCTATGAATTTAAAAAATAGACTATACCCGTAGAAACTAAGGTGTGAACTATGCAGTACGTGGGTTCGAATCCCACCACCTCCACCAAAAAAAATATAAACTTAAATTTAATTTTACATTATAGAATTACATGATAGATTTAAGATGAAATCAAAACCATTATTCAAATTTTTTGAGTAATGGTTTTTTTCTAGTATTAAATTGCAATAATTTCGACAATTTTTAATATTATTTCCTTGCTTTTACGCAATATAATGATAAAATAGAAGTATAAGCTAGTATTTTGCAGAAATCAAAAGAAAATGGAGATGAAATATATGGGCCAATTTGATTTACTAAAATTAAGCTTTATAAAATTGGAAAGATTATTAGTCTTTCGTAATATTCTTAATGACGATTTGTTCTCTAGAATTAGAGATTTAGTTGTTTCTTTAACTAGGTATGTAAGTGAAGAATATAGTTCTGATTATTATCAAATCTGTAATGAACTTATTAATATAGCAGAAAAAGAAGAGTTTCAAGGAGATTTATTGCAAAATTATTTATTATATTTACTTATGACTGATGAAAATCCATTTACTATTGCATGCGAAAAGTATGAATATAGCTTAAGTCCAGGTCTTTATCAGGCAACAGCTCATGATTTGGCTATAATAAAAGATGTCTTTAGATTTACATTAACTGATATAGGTATTATTATTGGTATAGGTGAGATTAACTTTATAAGTCATTATTCCTCTACAAAAGCTAATAAGAATGGTAATACTCCACCGATTTATAAATATTTTCGTAAAATTAAGCAGAGTTTTGCAAAAGAGAATTCAGAACATATTACAGAACAATTAGCAGATTATTATCATAGTGCAGGTGCAAGTGAATTTTCACAATATATTTCTTTCCATTGGGATAAGAAAAAAGGTTTGATAGGAAGGAAAAATGTAGATCTCATAGATTTTGATGACTTGATAGGATATGAAAAACAAAAAAACAAATTAATTGAAAACACAAGTGCTTTTCTTCAAGACAAAAAAGCTAATAATGTTTTGCTATATGGTGATAGTGGCACTGGAAAATCATCTTCTATTAAAGCTTTGTTAAATCAGTTTTATAATGATGGTCTTCGTTTAATTGAAATAAATAAAGAACAAATTAAATACATACCTGATATACTGGATATATTAAATAGTAGAGGTTTATATTTTATAATATTTATGGATGATTTATCATTTGAAGATTTTGAAACAGATTATAAATATTTAAAAGCTGTTATGGAAGGTGGAATTGAATCCAAACCTGATAATGTATTATTCTACGCTACAAGTAATAGGAGAAATATTATCAAAGAAAAATGGGAAGATCGTTCTGAAAGCGGAGATATACATCAAGATGATGCTCGACAAGAAAAGCTATCTCTTTCTGAAAGGTTTGGCATTACTATTACTTTTATGTCACCAGATCAAGAAGAATATTTAGAAATAGTTAAGCGATTAGCTGTAAAAGATAATTTATATGTTCCAGAACAGGACTTAGTTGAGAGAGCTTTACAAT
>JBBJJH010000034.1 GCA_037623315.1 Halanaerobiaceae bacterium ANBcell28 | reverse complement strand
TTTATTTTGAAAAAAACATATAAAATATAGATAAGATAATCTGCTAAATTACACTTACCCTTGGATGGCAAAGTGGTGCTATTCCTGTGGTAGTCCTGAATAAAGCAGATTTGGTGGATAATTACGAGGAACAAATGAAAACTGTAGAAGAGATTGCCTCTGGTGTCGATATTTTTGCTGTAAGTGCTAAAACTGCTTATGGTATTGATTTGCTGAATGAATATCTAAGACCAGGCAAAACCATTGTTTTGTTGGGCTCCAGCGGTGTTGGAAAGTCAAGTTTTGCAAATGCACTTGCAGAAGAAGAGATAATGGCTGTCAATGATATTCGTGAAGATGATAGTCGTGGTCGCCATACAACAACACACCGACAACTTATGATGCTTTCAAGTGGAGTAATGATTATTGACACCCCGGGTATGCGTGAACTTGGTATGTGGGATGTAGATGAGGGTCTATCTGAAGCATTTAATGATGCGGAAAGCTATTTTGGAAAATGCAAGTTTTCTGATTGTAAGCATGAAAGTGAACCGAACTGTGCAATTAAAAAAGCTATTGAGAATGGAGAACTATCAGAAGATCGTTGGAATAGTTATATGGAAATTAAGCGAGAAGCTGAGTTTGTAAATGACAGGACGGGATATATACGTGATAAAAATGCCCGAGAGATGGCTATTGCTTTGCGTCGAAGAGAAATTAAAAAAAGAAACAAATAAGGATTTATTGTTTGGTGCAGATTTAGCTATATAATAGAAAAAAGATAGGAGATAAATTATGGAATATATGAATAATAACAAAGAAGCCTGGGAAGAAGCCTTTGATAAAAGCTCTGATGAATGGTGTGGGAATGATATAATAAATCAACTAGAAACAGAAGAGTATCCTTTTATTGAAAAAGTTTTGGTGGATGAAATAATTAATTATGATTTTAGCAAGAAAACAATTGCTCAATTTTGCTGTAATAATGGTAGAGAATTGATGTCCATAATGAAATTTGGTGGTGAAAAAGGAGTGGGCTTTGATATTGCAGAAAATATGATATCTTTTGCTAATCAAACTGCTGAAAAGCTAGGAGTTAATTGTACGTTTGTAGCTACTAATATTTTAGAAATAGATAGAGAGTATTATAATAGTTTTGACTATATATTTGTAACAATAGGGGCATTAACCTGGTTTGAAGATTTGAATCTGTTTTTTGATAAGGTATCACAATGCTTGAAAAAAGAAGGACAATTAATAATTAATGAAATGCATCCAACAGCAAATATGCTTGGAGCACCTGGAGAGGATAACTATGATAAAAATTCTCCAAATAAACTTGTATATTCATATTTCAGGAAGGAACCATGGATAGAAAATGATGGTATGGGATATATGGATACTGGAGCATATAAATCAAAAACATTTCAAAGTTACTCACATACTTTTGCTGATATATTAAATTCAATTTGTCAGAATGGTATGAAATTAAGCAAAATAAAAGAATTTGATTATGATATATCAGGAATGTTTTCAGAGTTAAATAATATAGGAATACCTTTATCATATCTGTTGGTTGGGAAAAAACGGTAAGAAAAAAGCTCATAATAAAGGAGAATGAATATGGAATATATTAAGCTTAAGAGATTAGAGTTTGCAATTACTTATAACTGTAGTTCAAAATGTGAGCATTGTTTTATTGATGAAAATAGAAAGAAAAAATATCCTGGAACCATAAAGCCAGATATAGCTGAATCAATTGTTAGAAAGTTAGCATCAAATTATGATATAGAATCTATCATGACCTTTGGGGGTGAGCCATTACTTTATCCCGAGCTAATTTATCAAATTCATAAAACAGCCAGAGAACTAGGAATTAAAAGCAGACAAATTATAACAAATGCTTATTGGAGCAAAAATGAGGAGAAAATTAACGCAATAGCTAAAGACTTGCTTAATTCCGGTGTTAATAATGTTTTCATATCTGTAGACGTATTTCATCAAAAACATATTCCTTTAAGTATTATCAAAAAAACGGCAGAATCATTGATAAATAATGGTGTTGAAATGATCAAGTGGAATCCCTGCTGGCTTGTTTCAAAAGATGAAGATAATAAGTATAATCAAAAAACAAAGGAAATTTTAAAAGAACTTAATTATTTAGGTGCTAAAGTTTCCAGTGGCAATATTGTTTCTCCAAATGGCTTGGCTCTTAAAAATCTATTAGAGTATATGCCAGCAAAAATTAAATATCCTAAAGGGAAATGTGGAGATCAACCCTATACTTCTAATTTGGATAATATAGAAAGCATTTGTATTGATCCAAATGGAGATATTGCAATTTGTTCAAATCTTAAGATTGGAAATGTTTTTGAAGCTAATATTTTGGATGTATTAAAGAATTATAATCCCTATGAAGTTGAGGAAATGAGATGCATTTTAGAAAAGGGTATGGATGGTTTAATGGAATATGCAAGTAAAGAGAATATAACACTAAATCCTGATGGTTATTATTCAATTTGTGATATGTGTCAGGATATTATAAGTGCTTCTGATTATTGTAAGTAAAATAGCGATAATGTCAGTTAAGCATTAGATGTAAATATTATAATTAAATGATGGGAGAGTATTATGAAGATAGATTATGAAATTAAACATATAGAGGATAAAGGATTTAAAGTTTTGGCTCTTGGAACTGGTGGTGGATTAAAAATAAGTCCAGCTGAAAGGTTTTACTTAAGTTGTGCTTTTGTACCTAATTTATTTGTTCAGGCAAAAACTCCTACAACATTAGATAAGTTGAGAAGTTTAAATAAAAAATATGATGAGATTTGGGGTTATACTGGAGAAGAAGATATCCGTTTGATGTTATATACACCAGTGATAGATAAGGAATTAGAAGAAAAATATAAAAATAGTTATCCAGATTGTAATACGCAAACTTATTTACCAAGCAAATTTAATAAGAGCAAATTAAAGAAGAGGAGAATTCTTGTTGAATAACAATCTATTAAAAAGTACTGATTTACATGTTCATTTTCTTCAATCACTATATCCGGAAGACATTTTTGCATTAACAAAGCAATTATATAAAAGGGGAGCATTTATTTATGGTATGGATTTTCCAGTAATTGTGCAGGAGTGATAGAGTTAAGTGAGGTGTAATAATGAAAACATTCATTAAAAAGATAAGCGAAATTCAAACCAGTCAATTATATATTAACAAAGAAAAATTATCTGAAGTAGAAAAGTATATAAGCTCAGTAGATATAGATAATATAGATCCTTTGCCCATAAAAAAGATTGGGGAAAATATTTTCTTCACAGATGGACATACAAGGGCTTTTGCATTATATAAAAGAGGAGAAAAGGAAATAAAAGTTTATTGGGATGAAGATGAACTTAATTGGATAGAGTATTTTGTTTGCATTAACTGGTGTGATAAAGACGGGATAAAACAAATAAAAGATCTTGAAGATAGAATTACTAGCGATTTGGATTATCGAAAATTATGGATTGATAAATGTAAATCAATGCATGATAATGTAAGGTCTAATTCAGGATCGTATATAAATATAAAAAACGTAGTGGATCCTAATGACAAAAGTGATATTTGTGAATCAGTATTAAGATATTTACCTGAATGGTTTGGCATAGCGGAAGCTATCAACGAATATATTGCTGGGGTTAAGGATCATGTCTTTCTTGCAGTATATGTGGGCAAGATAGCTGTCGGCTTTTTAGCAATCAAAGAACATAACAAATTTACTAGTGAAATATACGTGTTGGGAATATTAGTAGAATTTCACAAACAAGGTTTGGGTCGTAAATTAATTGAAAAAGATGAGCCTACTGCTGCATTAAGCGCAAAAGCAGAAAGTGAACTTTATTCGAGATTTGATAGATTGACTAAAAAAGATACAACACTATTAATAAGTCATCGTTTAGGCTCTACAAAGTTAGCTGATATAATTCTCGTCCTTGATAAGGGGAGCTTAATAGAGTTCGGCTCACATAATGAACTTATGGATATACAAGGTCTATATGCAGCAATGTTTAAAAAACAAAGTGGGTGGTATAATGAAGGGTAATAAACGAATATCCTTTTTTAAAATAATATTTAAAAAAAATTTGATTTAATTAAGTTCGAACTTACTGAAACTTTTAATATGATAAGAAGAGCAACTGATGGAAGTAATGAAGCTCCTAGTGCTTGTAGGGGTGTTATGGAATTAGTATTACATTATATCCCGTTTTTTATTTTTACATCTTTTTATCTCTATACAATTAAGCCTTCACTTCTTATAATAATAATTTTAATATTTATCCTGGCATTAGTTTCGAAACTGATTAGAGCATTTACATTCTATGATTTTTATGGTAAGACTGCGACTTTAAAAAGAAAATATTTATATTATGGAGAATGTATAGGTTCACCGGAATATTTTAAAGAGACACGAACAAGTGGTGCTTTTGAATTTTTTAAAAATAGGTATTTTCGATTTATCAATATTTATAATAAAAAATTATGGCACACAGAAAAAAAGTAGCTATTATCGAAACGTTTCTGAGTCTGCTAAATATCGGTGGTTATATAATAATTATTCTCTTACTTACACATTATCTTAGAAATGGATCTATTACTGTAGGAATGTTTGCTGCCGTCTATTATTCGGTAGCTAAAATTCATAATTTATCAAATCAGCTTATGTCAAAATTAGGAGTCATTTTAAAAGATGTTTCACTTGCCGTATATTTATATGAATTACTGGATACCAACGAAAAAGAAGGAGTAGAAAAAACATTAGAAGTAGATAAAGATATAAAACTAAAAAATGTATCATTTAAATATCCAGGAGCCAAAGATAAAGTTCTCAAAAATATAAATTTAAATATTAAAGCAGGAGAAACATTAGCTATAGTAGGAGAGAATGGAGCAGGAAAAACGACTCTTACAAAGATTATTTTAGGACTTTATTCACCAATTGAAGGAAGTGTATATACAGGGAATAAAGACATATCTGACTATAATAAAAAATCCAGGTTTAAATATGTATCAGCAGTATTTCAGAAATTTCAACATTATAAAATGACATTAAAGAATAATATAAGAATTAGTGATATGTACTCTACCGGAGATATGCAGCAAATAATAAAAGAAGCAGGTGTTAATTTAAATACTCAAAATTTAGATAATGGTATAGATACAATGTTATCCCGTGAATTTAATGGTAGTGATTTATCTGGGGGTCAATGGCAAAGAGTTGCTATAGCAAGAGGGCTTTTTAAAATACATGACTTAATAGTACTTGATGAACCTACTTCTGCAATTGACCCATTAGCGGAGTCAGAGTTGTATAATAAATTTGCGAAACTTGCAAGAGAAAAAACTACAATATTAGTTACACATAGATTAGCTTCTATAAAAATTGCAGATAAAATTATTGTACTTGATAAGGGAAAAATTATTGAGAAGGGTAAACATAAAACCTTAATTGCCCAAAAAGGCGTTTACCATAATATGTTTCAGGAGCAATCTAAATGGTATATAAGAGAGTAATTATGGGGACATAGATTTGCTAGAAAAACATTGTAGAGAAAAATTTATCCGAGAGCTAACTGCCACTAAACTCCACTTCTTTTAAGTGGGAGATAAGTGGCACTAACCTCCTGGATTCGTTTTACTAAGTTTCAGTGGGGTATAAAAAACTCCGTGGGGCCTGTTCTTTAGGTCATCCTTTAGGAAAACTAAGAACTCACTTTATAGGGGTAAGCCCTTAGAGAAGAGGAATAATTATGGATTATCTAAAGAAAAATGAAAAGATTTGGGATAAGAAAGTTCAAGATGAATATATATGGACACAAGCAGTTAGCACAGAAGAAATTAAAAAAGCTATGAAAGGACAGTGGAAAATTGTTGTAACCCCAATAAAGGCTGTTCCTCTAGAGTGGTTTCCAGAAGTTATTGCTGGAAAGGATGTTCTTTGTTTAGCTTCTGGTGGTGGTCAACAGGGACCTATAATGGCAGCTTTAGGAGCTAATGTAACTGTTTTTGATAATAGCCGAAGTCAATTAGAGCAAGATATTATGGTTGCTGAAAGAGATGGCTTAAAAATTAATACTGTAAAGGGTGATATGAGAGATTTGTCAGTTTTTAAAGACAAATCATTTGATTTGATAATTCATCCCTGGTCTAATGGATATGTAGATAGTGTTTTACCTGTCTGGAAGGAGTCTTATTGGGTATTAAGAAATGGGGGAACACTTATATCAGGCTTTGGTAATCCACTTGAGTTTATTTTTGATTATAAAAAATTAGATGAAGGTGAATTTCATGTCAGACACAAAATTCCCTCTTCAGATTTAACTAGTATATCTGAAGAGGAATTAAAAGAATTGGTTTTAGATCAGGGAGAGGGTATTTGTTTTGGGCATACACTTGAAGATCAAATAAAGGGGCAAATTGATGTAGGTTTCTTAATCGCTGGTTTTTATGAAGATATCGGAGGGTCTGCTCTTGATCAATATATAAATTCTTCAATTGCAACCAAGGCAATTAAATTATAAGTTTTACTTTAAGCACTTTGTTTATTATATTTATACAAGTAAAACCAGCACTTGTGTATAGGGGGTTATAAAAATAGATATAATCAAATTTTTAGAAGAAGAGTATCAGTTTGAAGAATGTACTTCTGATAAGTTCATTTATGATGATATGGAATTGCAATCTGGCTATTCCCTGCCTATAATTTATCAAGCTTTTGATACAGAAAAGAGATGGCATTGGGGTGATAGAGGATACTTGTTTGATTTCTTGTATTCCACTGAAGCTGAAGGCAAGAAAGTGCTGGACTTTGGACCTGGTGATGGCTGGCCTTCTTTGCTTGTAGCACCATATGTCAAAGAAGTTATAGGTCTTGATTCATCACTTAAACGAGTTGAAATATGTAGAGAAAATGCAGAGAAAATGGGCATTACTAATGCCAGTTTCAAATCTTATATTGCTGGAGAGAAACTGCCTTTTGCAGATAATTCATTTGATGCTATTATGGCTGCTTCGTCAATTGAACAAACACCGGATCCTTTTAAGACATTAAAGGAATTACATAGAGTCCTAAAGCCAGGTGGTCGGTTGAGATTTCGCTATGAATCCTTAAATCTTTATAAAGAAGGTAAGGAGAAGGATATCTGGGTAGCATCCTTGGGTAATAAAAGTAGAATAATATTATTCGATAGAAAGATAGAGGAAGAATATGTTGATCAATATGGTATTAGTATTGCATTGTCAAAAGAAGATTTACTAAAGCGACTGGGTTTGAAAAATATTTCTTATGACAGTATTACAATAGAGAAGATAAAAAGCCTAGATTCTAAAATAACAGGTTCAATAAAATGCAAAACAATTCATCCTTCAGGAAGGACATATTATAGATATTTAAAAGAAATTGGCTTTAAAGAGATATTTCCTACTCATAGTGGGGCTTATGCTGCAGATCAGCTATATGATTTTTATGAGCAAAGTGAAACAGAGAAGTTTTCTAAAATTGAAGGAGTAAAATATGTAGATGAACTTATAAAGCCTGTAGTTAAGATAGCTATTAATTTGGATGCTCCTATTGAAATCGATCCTACTATCACAGCCATAAAGTGATTTTTGAACTATAAGTTAATATAGCCAAATTTAATTTTAAAGAAATAGCAAAATGTTGTGGTATTTTTTTGTCAATTGATATGAAAGTGAACCGTAAATCTAAATATCATTACATTATAATCCCTTATTTATCCCTCGCTGATAAATAAGGGATTATTTGTATTGTCCTAAATTTAAGAAAAACTGCAGGATTTCCTGCTTATTTCAAGAAATTAGTAAGTGGATCAGAAAAATTTTAAAACCTCAAAAATAAGGAAATTAATATAGTTAAATCAAGTTAAGGGGGAGAAGATAATGTCTTTAAAAATATTTCATACTGGAGATTTACATATTGGAATGAAATTTAGCAATTATCCAGATTTTATTAGAAACGAATTAATTGAAAGCAGATTTCAGACATTAGAAGAAATGATTTTAACTGCTAATCAAGAGCAGTGTAATCTCTTTGTAATAGCAGGTGATCTTTTTGATAAAATAAACATTCCCAAGAAAGATATCATCAGAGTAATTTCTATTCTGACTAAGTTTGCCGGTGATTGTGTATTAGTTATGCCTGGTAATCATGATTATGATAATGGAATGGTAGAACTCTGGGAGCGTTTCCATAATAATATCTCTTCTAATATCCTCTTATTAAATGAATACAGAGCTTATAGTCTTGAAGACTTTGATCTGGATGTAATGGTATATCCAGCTTTTTGTGATAGTAAGCATTCTGATACAAATAGATTGCAGTGGATAAAAGATTTAGAGGAATTAGAAGACGCTAAGTGGCAGCTAGGTATTGCCCATGGAGCATTAAGTGGGCTGTCTCCTGATCTTTCCAGCCAGTATTTCAATATGAGTGAGACTGAACTAGCTGAAACAGGAATGGATTTATGGCTATTAGGTCATACTCATATTCCATATCCTGCATTAGATGAAGTGAAGAATAGAAAGGTTTTTAATGCAGGTACTCATGAGCCAGATGGAATGGATTGTAAACATAGTGGCACTGCCTGGCTGATTGAAATCGATCAGGGAAAAAATACTTTAGCTAAAAGGATTAGTACTGGTAAGTATAGATTTTATGATCTGGCTTATAAGATAGAAAAAGAAAAAGACTTAAGCGATATTAAAGAAAGTCTACTTGATAAAGATACAGACAGGAAGATAGTAAGAATATCTTTAAGTGGTGTAATAGATGAATGTCTTTTTAAAGAAAAAGAAGACTTTTATCAGCAATTGAGAAGAAAACTTGCTTATCTAGAGATAGATGATAATAATTTAAGAATCAGAATAAGTGAAGATTTAATTGATAAGGAATTTACTAAGGATTCATTTCCCCATCTAGTATTAAAAGAATTAGCAGCAAGTAAGGAAGAAGATGCTTTACAATTGGCATATGAAATGATAAAAGAGGTGAAAGAATGAGACTAAAGAGATTTTCTACAGATAGCTTTGCTGGTATAAAAAATACCCGCCTTTCTTTTCAGGATGGTATGAATGTTGTCTTAGGCCCAAATGAAGCAGGGAAAAGTACAGCGATAGAAGCCATCTTTGCCACTATATTTCAGGAAAAAATCAAGTTAAATACTAGAGAAGGTAAAGAATTCAAAGAAAGGTTTATGCCATATCCTGATGGTGAATATATCAATGGGAATCTGGAGTTTGAAGTTAATGGAGAAGAATATAGACTTTTGAAAGAATGGGGAGATGAACACTCAAGCATTCTTGAACTCCCTGATGGTCAAAGGATAAAGAGTGAAGAGAAGATTAATCAATATCTTAAAGACTTATTTAAGTTTGGACAGGCTACTTATGCAAATGTAGTTTTTGCCAGACAAAATGATGTGAAACAGGCTATTCAAAATATCATATCTGATGACAGTATTATAAATACTGTCAGTGCTTTTTTACGCAAAGCAGTGATGGAGCTGGAAGGTATCTCAATTGAAAAGTTAAAAAATAAGATCGATAATGAGCTTGAGCAATTAGTAAAAAAATGGGATATTGAAAATAACAGGCCTGAAAATCCTAATAGAGATATTAATAATCCTTTTAAAATAGGTTTCGGAGATATATATGATCTATATATTAAAAAAGCAAGTATTGAGATGGAAATGGATAGAACAAAAGAGTTGGAAGAAAAGATTAAAAATCTTAGTGAAGAGATTAAAGAATTGAAGAAAAAACGAGAAATTGTAAGTATTCAAATAAATGAGCTGGCTAAACTTGAAGATGATATCTTTAAAAGAGGAAGTATTGAACCTGAGATTAAACGACTTGAAGAAAAGTCAAAACTACTAAAAAAGATAAATCATCAGTGGCCCCTTAAAGAAGATCAATTAAAAAGAAAAAAAGAAGAACTCAATGGTATTAAGAAAAAAATTGAGGAATTAAAAGAGGAAAAGAAAAAGGCTGCTCAAAAAGTTGAAAGAGAACAGCTTAAAGCTTTACTGGAAAAGCTAGATAAGCTTAAATCCTTAAAAGAAGAAAAGGAAAAGCAGCAAGCCAGTTTTGAAAAAGTAATGGATGAAGATATAAAAGATCTTGAAACATTGGACGGTAAGTTAAAAAAGACAGAGGCTTTTCTAGAAGCGTCAACTTTAATCGGGAAAGTTAATAAATCAAGTCAAGAGCTTGTTATAAGCAGTGGTATTGGAGAAAAAGAAACAATATCCGCTGGGGAAGAATTTAGAGCAAACGCCTATCTACGTATAGAGATTGATGATCTACTGGATATTGAGATACAATCTGCTGAAATAGATTTTGCAGAATTAAAAACTGAATACCAGGATATTCAGGAAAAATTGGAGAAAAAGCTAGCAGAATTGAAAGTGAAAAATATTTCTGAAGCGAAATTAAAAAAAGAGAAATATACAAGTCTTCTAAATGATATTACTAATCTAAATAAGCAAATTGATAATCTACTTGATGGAAGGGAATATAAAATACTTAAGGAAAAACTTGAATCCTTAAATGAATTGGAAGCCATTAGAGATATTGAGATTATAGACGATGAATTAGAAAAAGTGAACAATTCCAGAGTTGAACTACTGGGAGATGCAAAGTCAATTAGTGAACAGCTTGAAGCATGGCAGAGTGAATATGGGGAAGCAGATGACTTACTGGATCAACTTATTGAGATAAGAGCAGATTTAAAAAGCTATCAGAAAGAACTAGCAAAGCTGGCTGAATTACCAGAAGAATATCAGTCTGCTGAGGAATTTAAGAGTCAGCTAAGTTCATTGAGAGGGGAAAAAGATAGTCTGGATAATGAATTTTACGAAAGAAAAGAGGCTTTAAGTAATCTTACTACTGAGCTGGCTGATGAATCTTATGAAGAATTAGAAACTCGCAAATTGACTTACCAAAGAGATTTTGATGCTAAAGTTAAAAAAGCCAGGAATCTTATTAAAATAAAAGAAGTAATAAATAAAGAGCTAGATGCAATGGATGAAAATACATTTACTCCACTTTTAGATTCTTTCAGTAAATATCTATCTATATTAACTGTTGCTAATTATAATTTAGGAGAAATAAATGATGATTTTCATTTAAAAATAATTAATCAGGATGAAAAAGCTTTGCCTGTAGATATTCGTTTTCTGTCATTTGGTACTTATGATGCTGTGGCACTTGCCTTTAGATTTGCTTTAATAGAACAACTATTTGAAGATGGTGAAGGCTTTATTGTCCTTGACGACTGTTTGGTAAATCTAGATCCTGAAAGAAAAAGAAAAGCCGTTGAAGTAATTCAAAAGTTTTCAAATGATTTTCAGCTTATTTTTACAAGCTGTAATCCAGACACAGCACAGGACTTAGGTGGTAATATAATAGAATTATAGTAGATATAGTCAGCTAGATAGATATTTGCTTCTATATTTACCAAGTAAATTTCCTCAATACCCAGTTTTCTGATATGATACTTCCAATTTAGACAGCTAATTAAAATATATGACTATCTATTTGGAGGTATTTCAATTCATTAGTAGATAACTATACTCTATCGGAGTATATATAAAAGCTACTGATATAATATACTCTAAGCAGTTCTTAATAGAAATAGTTATCATTATTTGCGATTGGGAGCCTTTGTAAACTCTCTTTATTTTTTATATAATTATTATATAGTAAATAGTAAAGTACATAGGGAGGGGATACAATTTTAGAAGAAAATAAGAACTATAAAGATTTTGAATTAATAGGTAGTGGTACACTGGACAAAACATATACTGTTACTGCTAGATATGCAATTGCTCAGGAAGAATTTACTTATACCGTAAAAGTTTCAGATTCTGGGAGCCCAGTAGCCAGTGATGCCAAGACTAACATGGATAAAGAAGACTATCATCAATTATTGAAAAAGTTGAAAGAGATAGCTTTTAAACATACTATGATTAAAATAGACAATAATGATTATACACACGAGACCTTTATATTTAAAGAAGTTGAAAACGATAAGCCATATAAAATAAAAGAAAATCAACTTCCATAATTGTTTTACTGATAATTTAAAAAAAATCACAGTAAGGTATAATCCCTTATTGTGATTTTTTTATGTATAAATTATAGTTTCTACTCTGTTTTTACCAGACTTTTTAGCTTTATATAAGGCTTCATCAACTGAATCAAAAAAGTTCATTTGATCGCCTTTTGAAAATTGACCAACACCAAAGCTACAGGTAATATTTTCGATATTATGAAATAGATTATTTGAAATAGAGATGCAAAGTCGATTAGCTAAGGCTTTTGCATCTATAAGCTTTGTATTAGGTAATATTATAGCGAATTCTTCTCCACCTATTCTGCTGAATATATCTAAATCTCTGATAAGATCTTCAATAATCTTGCATATATTAATTAGCACTTTATCACCAGTAGAATGACCATAATGATCATTAATCTCTTTAAAGTTGTCTATATCGAAAATAATTAAGGAAAGGTTACTTTTATACCTTTTCACTTCTTTTATATGATAGGCAAGATCCTCTAAAAATTTCCTTTTATTATAGATTCCAGTTAATGGATCCCGTATAGATATTTCTTTATACTTTTCTTGTTCTAAAAAGATAATTCTCCTACTTCTATCTGTATGAAAAACAGAATAAGCAGATAAGAAAATCAATACAAAAGTAAAGGCTGATATAGCATATATATAGGTTAAATTATTACCATGATGAAAAAAAGATATAGTATAAAAAATAAAGCTAGTAAATACTGAAATTATTATTTTCTTTAACAGTTTATTTGGTATTAAAAAAAATACGCCAATAATCAGTAAAACCATCCATAGAGATTGAATAACAAAGGCAAAGGAATTATATATATAGGCTATAATTAAAAAACTGCTAATAAAAACGACTTCATATCTAGTATTATTTCGGTATAGTGTGTTTTTGTCTTTAATATCATAAAGACTTTTATAATACAAGTATAAAGAATAAAGCAAAACTGTTAGACGTAATATAAAAATCAACAGAAAGGTGCTTAAATTATTATTTATGTAATCAGGAATTAAAAATAAGAAGTTGATGATACCCAGTATCGGCAATAGAAATTTGTTATATTTAATATCAACACTTAATTGTGTCGCAAGATATTTTTTCTCTATATTATTATCTGCAAAATTTAATGATTTACCAGAAAGGGGTTTTATAAAATTTTTAATTGATGGCATATTAATGTCTCCCTAATAAAGTATATATTATATTTATTTCTACAAAGAATAGTATTATCCTGCAAACAAGGTAATTTTTTCTGTTTTGTAAATTAAAAAACTTTTTAACATCTATTAAAATAATTTTAAATTAACACTTGACATATATTACATAAAAATATATAATAACATTAAATAAATATTTAACCCATCTTAAAGATGTGTTTTATTTTTGCTTTATCATTAAAAAAGTTTTTAATACTAATTAAATTTATTTTAAAGATACATATAAAGAAGGAGTGGATGACATGATTCTTGATGTTAGGGGAGTAAGTAAAATTTATTCAAAGGGCAAGTCCAAAGTTACTGCTAATGATAATCTCAGTTTCAGTATTAATGAAGGAGAAATATTTGGGTTTTTTGGTCACAATGGAGCAGGTAAAACAACTTTAGTAAAACAGATAATAGGGCTGACAAAATCAACAAGTGGAGAAATTGAATTATTAGGTAAATCTGTACTGGAAGATCCTAAAAGAGCTCGCTCAATTTGTTCTATACAGCCTCAATCACAGTTGCCTTTAGGTTTTTTAACACCTAATCAAGCGGTAACTATCATGGGGAAAATGAGGGGGGCTAGTAAAAAAGATGTAAAGGCAAGAATGGAATATCTTTTTAGGGAATTAGATATAGAGCAGTGGGCTAATAAGGAAGGTAATAGTCTTTCAGGTGGGGTTCGTCGTTTGACAGCTTTTTGTATGGCTGTCATTGTGCCAGGAAAATTGGTAATACTTGATGAACCGACTAATGATGTTGACCCAGTTCGCAGACGTTATCTGTGGAAATTAATAAGGGAATTAACTAATCAAGGTAGCTCAGTTATACTTGTTACCCATAATGTTATGGAAGCCGAGAAGGCTGTTGATAGAATGGCTATACTTGATATGGGAAGATTCCTTATTACTGGTACACCTGCAGAAGTAAAAAGTTCTGTTAGTAATTTAATGAGAGTGGAACTTAATTTACTGACAGATGACCAGGTGATTGAGATACCAGAATGGGTAGTTTCTTCACATCGTAATGGAACTCGTTTGTATTTTTCACTTAAGCAAAGTTCGGCTCTATCTGCAATTGAATGGGCAAGTAAAGAGGTTGAGAATGGTAATGTAATAGATTATTCTATGTCACCTACAAGTATTGAAGATGTATATGTTAAATTAACAAGTGGAAAGGAGATGTCTGCATAATGAATACTTTAAGTAATTTTAAAAATGTTTTTGAGATGCAATTTCGAAGGAGTTCTGGATATATAGTATTTTTTGCCTTGATACAGATTATGATGTCACTGGGGATTTTAATAGGTTTTACTTATTTTATGCCAGAGAATGATCCATATAGTATATTATTTTTAGCTACAGGAGCACCAACTCTTATTTTGATTATGACTGGTTTAGTTATCTTACCACAACAAATTGGAACAGGGAAAGCTGAAGGCTATCACGAATTTAGCAGAAGCTGGCCGGTAAACCGGGCTATTATTTTGCTGGCAGATACTACATTATGGATTGCAATTACTATACCGGGAATTGTTATATCAGCTTTAGTAGCATATTTTCACTATGATATGGCTTATAGTATTTCCTTTTCTATAGTTCCTGTGTTTTTCTTAATTGCTTTGACTGCTATAGGAGTTGGTTATGGTATTGCATATTTGTTGCCACCAAATGCAGCACATATATTAACACAGCTTATAGTTTTTGCAGCTTTAATGTTTTCACCAATTAATTTTCCTATGGATCGATTACCCCAATGGTTACAGACAGTTCATAGTTACCTACCAATGTATTCTATGGCAGAAGTGATGCGTGCCTCTTTAGCATCAGCAACTTTTACTGCAAGTATTGGAAATTATATGAACTTAGTTATCTGGTGTCTGCTAGGTTATGGAGGGGCTATATTTATATTGAATAGAGCAGAGTAAGAAAAAAGAGTGAGGTGTAAATATTATGAAAATTATAGTTATGGTTATCTTAATAGTTATAGTAATTGTAGCAGTGACTCAGATTTGGGGCTATAAAACTTGGCGTAATATGAGTATAGACGAAAAAATTGCAGTAAGCATGAATAGGGCGGTTGATAAGCAGAAAGTTTTTGGTTCCGTAGTGAAGATGGAATCAAAGGATAAGACATTACAATATATAGCTACAGAAGGTAATCTATCAACTGATGATATATTTTGTATAGCAAGTACAACAAAAATGTTTACAGCCACAATTATTTTCCAATTAGTTGATGAAGGTTTAATGGAGATAACAGATACCATTGAAATGTATCTTACTGAAGAAGAACTAGAAGGACTACACTATTATGATGGTCATAATTATGCTCCGTCGATTACAATTCAACAATTGATTTCTAATACAAGTGGTTTACCTGATCATTACCTAGAAGAGTTAGATGGAAAATCACTTTTTGAAGAAATAATAGAACAGGATAGAAGATTTGAATTTGAAGAGTTTTTAGAACGAGTCAAAAGGTTGGAACCTCACTTTATTAATGGCACAGAAGGAAAGGCGTATTATGCAGATATAAACTTTGATATCCTTGGTACTATAGCTGAGCGTATTACAAAAAGTGATATAAAAGAGCTGTTTACTCAAAGAATTTTCAAACCTTTAGAATTAGAGAATACAAGTTTGGCAACTGCAAATAGTACTTACGCTCCAATACATTTAAATGATGGGACCTTAGATATAGCTTTAGCTAAATCAAGCATGAAGTCTAGTGGAGCTATTATTTCAAATGTAAATGATCTGATGATATTCTTAAGGGCGTTTATGGAGGGAGAGTTATTTTCTATTTCTCATTTAGACAGAGGAGACTGGAATGACATTCAATTTGAATATCATCAGTACAGAAATGGGATGATGCGTTTTGAAATCACAGGGATATGGGCTTTGTTTGGATGCTATGAACTTATAGGTCATTCTGGTTCAACAGGAGCCTTTGCCTTTTATTTTCCAGAAAAAGAAGTCTATATCGTTGGTACGACAAATCAAGCGACAGACCCTTCAATATCATATAGACTAATGTATCAATTAATTGGCGGTATAGATCATTAAGATCTTACACATAAACTTTGAAAATAATATAGAAAAAGTACAAAAAGGAAGTGAGCTTATGAAAGATAAAGAAATTATTTTTGAAACAGACAGATCAGTTGAATTTATAATGAGTTTGTATAGAATTGGTCATGATGAAAGAATTAAAGGTTTAGCTAATGAATTCAATATAGATCTTTATGAAGAGATAAATGATTATGTTAATGATGTTCTAAGTTCTTTTGAAGAGAAGCATAAAAAGATTCTAGATAAATATTTTTCAAACAATTTAGGTATTGGTTTAGCAATATTATCAAAGGGACAATCAATTAATGAATTTATTTCAGATATAAAAAAGCTTTCCAATATAGAGTTGGCTTATTATATGTTGATAACCTGGGGTGAGATAGATTTTACCATTAGTGAATTAGCAGATGTAGTAAATGAAAATAGGATTTTTAACTGGATTGAAGAAAATTTTGCAGTTTCTAGTGATGATAAATGGCAAATTATGAGAGTTTTGAATTGTCCAGAAGAAGTAAAAGAAGAGTTGACAGAATTTTTGACTTGTTATTATCTTAATTTTTATAAAGATAAAGAGGAAGAAATAGATAATTTTTTACAGGAGTATATTCGTAAAAATAAAAAAGAATTAATTGATTCTTTTGAATTTAGTCTTGATGATATTCTTTCTTCTGAGAGTAAAGAAAAATATATAGAGACTAATGTAGAATTGGGAGCACTTATAACTTATTTTCTAGATTTTGGTCAGGCTTTTGCAGCCGGAGCAAATTATATAGCTCTAGGATTTCGATACCCTTTACTTGTAAAAAAAATATCAAGTAAAGGTCAAAATATAATCAATTATACATCTTTTTTTAAAGTGTTATCAGATGAAACAAGGTTACAGGTATTAATGGAGATTAATGAAGGACCAAAATATCTTGCTCAGTTAGCTGAAATTATGGATAGTAGTAATCCAGCTATTAGCTATCATATAAGTAAGTTGTTTAATATAGGCTTGATTGAAATTGAAAGCTCAGATAATAGAACCTATTATCAGGTAAAAAAAGATGCGATAGCTGAGGTGATAGAAGTCCTTGAGAATGTTTTTTTGAATTAAGGTTGGTATTGTAACACTATTTAGGCCTGGTCTTTAAAAAACCCTGATTAATATCATATCCTGATGGATTTTGAAAAATTCTCAGTTCGAATTCAGAGGCAACAGATAGGATATGGTCAAAGATGTCTGCCTGAATAGATTCATAGTTTATCCATTGTATATCATTAGTGAAAACATAAATTTCTAGTGGTAAACCATATTCGCCAGGCTCTAGTTGCCTTACGAGTTGGAGCAAATCTTTATGGGTATTCGGATGATTTTTGAGATAATTATCAATATATGCTCTAAAGACACCTATGTTGGTTAATCTCCTTCCATTAACTTTTATAGAGGGATCAATATCATGTTTTTTATTGTATTCCTCAAGTTCTTTTTCTTTTCTGGCTATGTATTCTTTTAGATAATGTATTTTTTTAAATTTTTCTATCATTTCTTTAGTACAAAATTTAATACTATTCACGTCAATGAAAATGGCCCGCTTAATTCGTCTTCCACCTGATTCCTGCATTCCCCTCCAGTTTTTAAAATAATCAGAGATTAAAGCATAGGTGGGAATGGTGGTGATAGTTCTATCAAAATTTTGAACCTTAACAGTGTTTAAAGAAATATCAATAATATCACCGTCTGCTCCATATTTAGGCATTTCAATCCAGTCGCCGATACGTACCATATCGTTAGCTGTTAATTGGATGCCGGCTACAAGACCGAGAATGGAATCGCTGAAAACCAGTAAGAGTACTGCTGTAAAAGCACCAATACCACCAAGTAAAATTAAGGGGCTTTGCCCTATTAGGTTAGCAATAATTAAGATTGCTCCAAGGGCATAAACAAAGACCTTAATCATCTGCAGATAGCCTTTAATGGGTTTGATTTTAGATATCTTATAACATTTATAGATATCATTAAGGGTATTTAACAAAGCATCAAATGATAGAATCGCTATGACAAGGATATAAGTTGTAGTTAATCTCTGAATCCATAAGCCATAGTTTTCTGGCAAAGTAGTTGCAAAAGCAAAAATAATTATAGCAGGTATAATATGTGCTAACCTTTGATAAAACTTTCTTTCCAGCATAATACTATGCCATTTGAATCTTCTGTTTATATCATTTAAAGCAGTAGAAGAAATTTTCATTATTATTTTCCTGCTTATAAAATTAACAATTAAAATAAAAATTATAAATAATATAGTAAGAATGGCATAAGAAATATAACTTGAATTATCTGTATGTAATATTAATCTGCTAATAAGATCAGATAAATATTCGAGCATATATTTAAACCTCCTGGTAATGTTTTATTTGTTGTTGATATTTTATTAATAAGAGATATTTTGATTATATAATAAACAAATACATAATTGCAATTTGTATGAGAATTTTTCTCCACTTATATAAAGAAGAAAGTGCATTTCTAAATCTAACTTGTTTGCATAAAAGAAAAATGATACAATTTGATATTGGAAAGATTAATCTTTTTTAACGCTTTTTTACATAATGATTTTATCATAGCATGTACTTAAGTACAAGTTATATGCAGCTTAAAAGGGTAAATAGGAGGAAGGTACAAAAAATGTATTCATTTAAAGAAGAAATAAAGGGGTTAGAGCTAGAATTTCAAACAAATAAGGAAGTTTTTTCTCCAGGACAAATTGATATTGGGACAAGGTCTATGCTGGAGTTTGTTGATTTTAATGAAAATGATAAAGTTTTAGACTTAGGATGTGGATATGGTGTAGTTGGTATACTGGCGGCAAAAATAATTGGACCTGAAAATGTTGTGATGTGTGATATACAGGAGGAAGCAGTTGAATTAGCCAGAAAGAATGCAGAAATAAACAACGTAAACGATGTTAAAATTGTTAAGAGTGATGGTTTAGAAAATATTGATGATAAAAATTTTACTATAATTCTATCAAACCCTCCTTATCATGCTGATTTTTCTGTAGCAAAACTTTTTATAGAGAAGGGTTTTAATAGATTGAAAATTGGCGGTAAGATGTTTATGGTTACAAAAAGAAAGAAGTGGTATAAGAATAAGTTGATAGCTATATTTGGAGGAGTTAGAATCCGTGAACTTAATGGCTATTATATCTTCATGGCAGAAAAGAGGAACTCTAAATACGCAAATAAAAAATGAAATCTTAAATAAGGTAAATATGATTATTCCAGAAAGGAGTGATGAGATTATGACTGTTGCTGATGAACTTCGTAAAGAAGGAGAAAAAGAAGGGATAAGGAAAGGTATAGAGAAAGGAATAGAGAAAGATTTAAAAGATACAGTAGCTATTCTTCTTGCAAAGAAATTCAAACTTGACCTTCCACAGGAAATGCAGGAGAAAATAAAGAATGCAAAAAAAGAAGATTTGCTTGCAATAAGGAATAATATCTTTGAAATTGAAAATCTGGAGGAAGTAAAGAAGATAATACATTAATATATTATAAATTTGAAAGTATCAAAACTAACAGTAATTTGAATATTACTGTTGTTTTTTTTATTAAGTAGAATTGTTCAGCTTAAATAATAGACAGTTTACTTTTTATCCGAGAGCTAACTGTCACTAATACCCCCACTTCTTTAAAGTGGGGGATAAGTGGCACTAACCTCCTGGATTCGTTTTACTAAGTTTCAGTGAGAGATAAAAAACTCCCTCTGAAACTAAGAACTCACTTTATCTTGAGATTGTTTGTTTAAATATTCTATGAAGTCAAGTAAATAATCTTGCTGCTAAATAAAACAAAGAATATTATGCCTTATATTGCTATTTACTGTTTACAAGGAAATGGGTTCATGATACAATAAATAGCAATATATTTTTAAGATTCAAGAACGTCATAAACATAAAAGATTTAGAAGAGCTCTACGCATCCTGCTGATGATTGAGATAACATTGCACTTAAGATTTGATTAAAGAGTATTTACATAAGATAACTAGGGGGTAGGTATGGATGAACATTGCTTATAAAAATGAAATAACAGCTAATGAAGTAAATTCAATCCGTTCATCAATTGGATTTAGACAAATTCATCCTGAACAAGTAAAAGCAGGTCTTGATGGAAGCGCATTTATTGACTGATGCTATGTTAAACAAATGCAGTTTAGCAAGAAAGAGATATTTGAATAGAAAGGAGTCTTTATAAATGGATTTTTACCATGGAACAACAAAAGCTGGTCTTAGGGAACTTCGACCATTTGCTTCACCATATTCTAATCTGAAAGAACCCCTTGTATATTTAACAACAAGCAAGCAACTGGCATTACACTATATATGGAATACAGACAAGTTGGAAATAAAAATGCCTATGTTGGATATAAGAAAAGATGGGGTGTTGGTTTTTCAGGAGATGTTTAGTGGTGCTCTTGAATATTTCTATAAGGGATTAAGTGGATATATATATCATTGTGTAGGTGATTATCAAATTAATGATAACTCAGATGTTTTTACATGTGCCACATCCAGTTCACCGGTACCAATTCTTGACTATGAATATATAGATGATGTATATGAAAAAATCATAGAATATCAGGAAAAAGGAACATTTATATATGAAAAATATGAAACATTACCACAATATCGATATGATATAATTCGTGGCATTATTATCCGTACTATAAAAAGAGAAAATTTGCTGAATGCTCCGTCGGATCCTAGATATAAATTTTATAAAGAAAAATTTCTTCAATATTGGAAAGAAGCTGAGGTCTTGGAGCAAAACGGTTTATTGTAAAGACCAGAAAGGACAAAGTTATGAAAAATCAAGATGAAAGTATGTTGTATAATAATTTTTATGTTTTAAAGATGGTACATAAGATTCATCCACAGAGAATTTATCTTGAATTCATAAAATATGGTCTCGATAACTTTCGCAGAATTTTCTATGGTATTATTTTTATCAGATATTTACTGGAATCTATGGAGGGTAATAGAAGCTTTAGCCATATTGTAATTTTTATTATTATAAGTGCAAGTGTTTTTATGTTTGTAGATTTCTATAATAAGTGGTTTTATAACTATTTCAAACCTATAAGTGATAACATAATTTATGAAAATGTATATCAAAAACTATATGATAAGGCAGAAAAAGTAGAGTTGTCCTGTTATGAAGATAAAGAATTTTATAACAATTATACAGTTGCCATGGAAGGTGCTAATGAAAAAATTACACAAACTATAGAGAATTGCTCAAAAATAATTTTTGCTGCTCTGGCTGTAACTTATGTATTTTATACTATGTTTAATATAGATCCCTGGGTCTTATTATTTGTAATATTCCCGATAATAGGGAATTTTGTAATTGGTAAAAAGCTAAATAAGATATATTATCAAAGGTATATTAAGTCTGTACCTTTCCAGCGGAGAATGGAATATGTTAATCGGATAGTTTATTTAAAAGAGTTTGCCAAGGAAATAAGGCTTTCAAATATATTTACAGTAATGAAAGATATATATAATGAAGGTTACGAGGGAGTCCTAAAGGTTATTGAGTCTATGAAAACAAAAGCAGCATGGACTTACTTTTTAAAAACTGTAACTAGTTTTATGTTTCTTTTTGAAGGGGTATTGCTATATGGCGCATATAGGGCTATTGTAACACAATCTATTACCTTAAGTGAATTTGCTATATTGTCCAGTGCTATGGTTAGTGGGGCATGGATGATAATAGATGTGGCTGAGAGAATGGTCTCTATTTATGAAAATGGTATGTTTCTTAATAAGTTGAAAGACTTTCTAAATTACAGGCCTAAAATTATAGAAAAAAAGGATGCAAAAAAAGTAAGTCGTCCAGTGAATTCTATAGTTTTTGAAAATCTAAAATTTGCCTATAAAGATGAAGATTATCAGTTGAAATCATTGAATATTAAAATAAATAAGAAGGCAAAGATTGCAATAGTGGGACAAAATGGTGCTGGTAAAAGTACATTTGTAAAACTATTAATGAGATTATATGATCCAACAGAAGGCAGAATAATGCTAAATGGTCGTAATATAAAAGATTATAAACTTCAGAATTATCGAAATTTGTATGGGGCAACTTTTCAAGATTATCAAATTTTTTCAATGACTGTTGCAGAAAATGTACTGATGAAAAAAGTAGAAACAGTTGAAGAAAAAGATAGAGTTATTGGGGCACTTGAAAAAAGTGGAATATATAAAAAGGTAGAGAGATTACCAAATGGAATAGATACTGTATTGACAAAAGAATTTGATAAAAATGGTGCAGTATTATCAGGGGGAGAAATGCAAAAGATTGCTATAGCAAGGGCTATTGCAAATGATTATGAAATTGTGATATTAGATGAACCTACAAGTGCTTTAGATCCTGTTGCTGAATATTATCTATATCAAAATATAATGGAAACATGCAAAGATAAAATAGTAATATTTATATCCCATCGCTTATCATCTGCTATTCTGGCAGATCACATCTATATGATGGAAGATGGTAGAATTATTGAAGAAGGCAATCATAAACAACTTATTAGTATTAATGGTAAATATGCTGAGATGTTCAATAAACAGGCAGAGAAATTTAGAGAAGACAATATGAAGGGCTTTGAGAATGCAGGTATGAAAGTAGGGATTAAAAATGCTAGATAAAAGAACTTCAAAGAGTCAAAGTACCAGGAAAGTTTTACAGAACAACTTATTTATACTCAAATATGCCTGGAAATATACTCCCAGGTTTATTTTTGCAGCCTGTTCTACTATGGCTTTTAATAAGTTTCTTGTTTTTATGGAACATGTAATAGGGATTAAGTTTATATTGGATGTTATTCAATATGGAAGACCATTTTATCATGCCCTTATCTATATTTTAGTATTAAGTGTAGTCATAGCTACAGCCAAACTTATTGACGGTTATTACTATCAAAGTATAGAGCCAAAGGGAAAAGAAAAACTTTATAAAAATTTGAGAATAGAGTTATATGAAAAAGCAAGCAATTTAGACATATCCTGTTATGATAATCCAGAATATTATAATGATTATGTCTGGAGCATCAGTGAGCTTAGGACCAGGATAGATAAAACAATTGATTGTGTTGTGAGATTATCTGCTAACATTACTACTATGCTTACTGCCACTGGCTTATTTGTCTTTATAGAACCTATAGGCTTAATTGTTATCTTTACTGCAGCTATTATAACTACTCTGGTTAATAATAAACTAAATAAACTTAGATATAAGATGAGTCTGGAATTAAATGAAAGTGAACGTGAACGGAAATATATAAATCGTGTGTTTTATCTGGCTGATTATGCAAAGGAAATGAGGCTTTATTCTTTATCAGAAATGTTAAAAGGAGACTTTTCTAAGACCAATAAAAAAATGCGTAATACTATCAAGAAATATTCAAAAAAAATATTAATTTTAGGCTTTATATCAGATTATATTTGTAGTAGTTTTGTAATTGATGGCTTATATACCATATATATTGTGTATTTAACAATGGTACAAAGGTCAATTAGTTACGGTAGTGCTGTTGTTCTATTGGCATCTGCTGAAAGGCTCAAAAGACATATTCATTATTTTACAGAATTATTGAAAGATCTTCAGGAAAATAGTCTCTACATAGAAAAAATACGTAACTTTATGGGATATGAAGAGGAAATTAAAGATATGCCTAATTCAATACCATTACTTTTCAACAAGAAAAGTTCTGATAAAGGTGTATTAGAGCTTAAGAATGTTTCTTTTCGTTATCCAAATGAAAAAGAATATACCTTAAAAAATATCTCCATGAAGATAGGAAATAATGAAAAAATTGCTATTGTAGGCTACAATGGTGCTGGTAAAACCACTCTTATTAAACTACTTATGCGCTTATATGATGTAGATGAAGGTGTGATAACTTTAGATGGAAAAGCAATACAGAATTACAAGGTAGATGATTATCGAAAAAGTTTTGCTACTGTATTTCAGGATTATCAACTCTTTGCAGCAAATATTGGAGAAAATGTTAAAATGGATAAATTGTCAAGCCAGGATAATAAGAGTATTCTCAAAGCATTAGAACAAAGTGATTTTATAAAAAAATTAGACAAATTAGAGAATGGAATTATGACACAGTTAAGTAATGAGTTTGATGATAATGGCCTTGAATTGTCTGGTGGGGAAGCACAGAAAATTGCTATTGCCAGGGCATTTAATAAAGATTCAAACTATATAATTTTAGATGAGCCTTCTAGTGCCTTAGATCCGATTAGTGAATATACCATTAATGAATGTACTTTCAATATGGCCAAAGAAAAAAATGTAATATTTATCTCACATCGCTTATTAACAACTCGCTTTGCTGATAGGATATATATGTTGGAAAATGGTCTGATTATTGAAGAAGGTAGTCATGATGAGCTAATGAAATTAAGAGGAAAATATTTTGAAATGTATGATTTACAATCTGAGAAGTACAGAGAGATTACAGGAGCATGATGGTAGAACTCGAATAATTAACTGTGGCAAGGATTTAAAGGAATATCGGTATATTATGGATATCTAAGGCATCATTAGTAATGGTCAAAGAAAAGAGGTAGAGGCAATGAAATTAATTCCTGAAAGTAAAAACATAGAAGAATACTTATTAGAAGATATTGATCTTGATTATAGTCATTTGACAATTAGGGAAAAAGTTGAAGAGCTATATCATAATTGCATAAGTGAGAATGATAAAGTCAAAAAAGCATTTGAGTTCGTAAGAGATGACATTAAGCATTCCTGGGATATACAAAGCTCAAGAATAACTAGAAAAGCATCAGAAGTTTTAGTATATAAAGAAGGAATCTGTTATGCTAAATCTAATTTGCTTGCAGCATTACTTAGAGCAGTAAATATTCCAGCAGGCTTTTGCTATCAAAGGCTTACTTTGGGGGATACCCCTGAGACTGGATATGTTATTCATGCATTAAATGCTGTATATTTATCAAAATTAAATAAATGGATTAGGTTGGACGCTAGAGGAAATAAGAAAGGAATTAATGCACAATTTGCTATTGATACAGAGAAGTTAGCTTTTCCCATACGTAAAATATATGATGAAAAGGATTATCCTATTATATATCTAAAACCAGCAAAAGACACAATGGATACATTAAGCAATAATAACAACTGTTTAGAAATGTATAAAAGTCACTTACCTTCAGAAATATGATTTGACTGAGTAAAATCAATAAAAGGGGAGGAAGTATTTTGTCACTATATCTTGAGTATATTAAAAAAATATTTCAGTTAAAATTAACTTATCGTTTTAATTTTATTTTTTCTATTCTAACAAGTGTGCTCTGGGTTTATATTCAGGTAAATGTATGGAAGGCTTTATTTGTAAATCAAGCTACTGTGAGTGGCGTTAGTTTAGATGAGATGATTAGTTTTGTTATTTTGAATCTATTTATAAGTGGTCTTACAAATACATATATCGGGCAAAATTTGGGAGAAGCAATTAATAAAGGAGATATTGCTAATAGTCTTATAAAGCCACTTAATATAAAGTTTTATTTTATTGCTGAAGATTTTGGAGATAAATTATTCAAGATCATCTTTAGTATTATTCCTACCTGTTTACTTGCAGCCTTTTTCTGGGGCTTTAAATTACCTTCATTATCTTTGAATCTTGTAATTTTCATACTAAGCCTTATCAATGCCATAGTTATTATGTATTCTATTAATTATATTTTGGGATTGTTAGCTTTTTGGCTAGAAAACTCCTGGTATGTACCCTGGTATTTAAGTGCTTTTGAAAAACTTTTTGCAGGGTCATTAGTTCCTCTCTGGTTTTATCCAGATATCTTATATAATATCAGCAGGTTCTTACCTTTTCGCCTGGTATCATTTGACCCAATTAATATATATTTAGAAAGGATTAGTATATCAGAATCTTTAAATGTCCTGTTTATGCAAATTGTCTGGATAATTACTTTATTACTTTTAGAAAAAATTATTTGGTATCAAGCCCAGAAAAAGATAATTATATTTGGAGGATGATATATGCATTACTTAACTCTCTACATAGAATTTATAAAAATAAGAATACAGTCTATAGCAGAATACAGGGGTTCTTTTATATCAGGTTGTATAGCCCAGTTTGTATCTTATGGGGCACAAATTTCACTTATCTGGATTATGATCAATCAATTTGAGACAATAGGGGGTTGGGGTCCCTTTGAAGTTATGTTACTTTATAGTTTGAATCTGATATCATATAGTCTGGCTGCTTTTTTCATGTTTAATCCATGTCAACAGCTTTATTCAATGATTAGAAGTGGTGATTTTGATGAGATATTAATTAGACCATTAAACGAGCTTTTATATTTAATTACCAGGAATTTCAATACGGCTTATGTTAGTCATATTTCATTATCAATAATAACTATAGTAATATGTCTTATGAATCTGGATTTTACTTTCTCTTTTTTTAATTTATTTTTTTTAATAATTGTAATCGTCAGTGGAGCATTAATTCAGGCTGCAGCTTTTCTTATTACTACTATACCTGTTTTTTGGGTGATTAGTGCTAGCAATATTATGAATGTATTTTTCTTTAATTTAAAACAATTCATTACTTATCCCTTATCAATATATAATCGATTTATACAGATATTACTCACAATAATTATCCCTTATGGTTTTATTAGTTTTTATCCTTCTCAGATATTTATAGACAAAGAAGATTTTTTGTTTTTCCATCCAATTATTAGCTATTTATCGCCCTTTGTTGGGATTATGTTATTATTAGTGGCAATATTGTTCTGGAATAAAGGTGTTAATCATTACGAAAGTACTGGATCTTAAGGAGGTATATGATGTCTTTTATAGATGTAAATAATCTTTCAAAAGAATTTAAAGTTTTTACAAGAAAAAAAGGGCTAGGTAGTGCCTTGAAGTCTATTTTTAAACGAGAATATCAAGTGAAAAAAGCTGTAGATGATATTTCATTTAAGATAGAAAAAGGGGAATTGCTAGGATATATTGGACCTAATGGAGCAGGTAAATCTACAACAATAAAAATGCTAACAGGTATTTTACTACCTTCTGCAGGAGAGATAAGAGTAAATGGGCTGGTGCCTTTTAATAATCGAAAAGAAAATTCCATGAATATGGGAGTTGTTTTTGGGCAGAGGTCACAATTATATTGGGATTTGCCCATGGAAGAAACTTTTGAGCTATATAAAAAGATGTATAAGGTAGAAGATAGCAAGTTTAAAAGAAATGTTGAATTTTATGTGGATTTATTAGACATGGAGGAGTTTTTAAGAAAACCTGTACGTACTTTAAGTCTTGGACAGAAGATGAGGGCAAATCTAACTGTGGCTTTACTGCATGATCCAGATGTCTTATATCTGGATGAACCCACTATAGGTCTTGATGTGGTAGTGAAAAATAAGATCAGAAAATTCATTAAAGTAATAAATAGAGAAAAAGGAACTACTGTGATATTGACTACACATGATATGGATGATATTGAACATATTTGTGATAGATTAATAATGATTGATCATGGGCATATCTTATATGATGGCATGCTTGATGATTTTAAAGAGCAGTATGGAAATCAATATCTTTTAATGGCTCAATTTGCTGAAGATAATGTTTCAATTAATGATCCTAGATTGAACATTGTTAAAGATGAGGGGCAGGTTAAATGGCTTTCTTTCTTTAAAGAAAATATTGGGACTGCTGAGGCTGTTAGCATATTAAGTAGAGATCATAAGTTGATTGATTTAAGTATTAAAGAACCTGAGACTGAAGATATTGTAAGAAGGGTTTATGAAGAGGGTCTTCTGAATTCTATATAATCTTTAAGGTAGGATATGAAAGTTAATATAATGGTAAAGGAGAGGTAAAAAATGAAAATATTAATAGCTCCAATGGCGGTACCCGTTGAAGCTCGAGGCCCATTCTCTAGGGCAAAAAAAATTGCTAATGAATCAATATACAGAGGGCATCAGGTAGCTTTTTGTGCTGCTAGAGATATCAATTATTTTCCACTAAAAAATGTTAAAAATTATTTTGCACCATTGCCATCATTTTTTGGATTACCAAATTACTTAAGTGAAATTTTAATATGCTTGGTAAAAAAGTTGGGTATTCAGAAAAGAAAGAAGATTAATAGCTATGAAGAAGTGATGCATATATTTGGAATTATTAGTAAAAAGCATTTTCAAGAAGATGTAAAATATATTCGAAAAGCTATAAAAGATTTTAAGCCTGATATAGTCTATGCAGAATTCAGAATTGCTGCCATTGTAGCAGCGAAACTTGAAAATAAAAAAGTTGCTACAAGTTTTAGCTATCCAGTACAAAAAGAATACGCTAGTAGTCCAAAATATAGTAATAGTGTTAATGATTTTTTGCAAGAAATGAATTTGCCAAAGCTTGAATCTACATTGGATATTTTCAAATGGGCTAATCTAAAAATAATACCTAGTTCTTATGATTTAGAACCAGTTGAAAGTGAGAATGTAATATTTGCAGGAGCTTTAAATACTTATAATATAAAAAGTGATAGCTTAAATTTTGAAAGAAGAAATAAAATTATAGTTTATATGGGAAATGGAGCTATTTCTCCTAAAAAACAAATAAAAGAAATGAAAAGAGGATTTATAAATTCTCAATATGATATATATATTGCTTCTAGTCAGATAAAAAGTATTAAAGAAAAAAATATAATAGTAAAAGATAGATTTAATTTTGAAAAGTTATTACCAGAAGCAATAGCCTTTATTAATCATGGAGGACAAAATAGTATAATGGATGGATTAGCATATGGTGCTCCTCAAATTATTTGCCCGGGAAATGTTTTTGAGAGGAGATATAATGCCATTTCGATAGATAGGTTAGAGGCTGGTAAATTAATATCTGAGAAAGATTTTAAAGCTGACAAATTAAAAAAAATTATAAATGATTGTAAAACAAAAACACCAATATTTTTTCACTTTAAAAGCACTACAGTATG
>JBBJJH010000033.1 GCA_037623315.1 Halanaerobiaceae bacterium ANBcell28 | reverse complement strand
CTATAGATTTTTGCTGTTGAAACTTTTGTAAATAAAATTTACTCTTTATAGCTGTCCAATCCTCGTAATGTTGGTTCTCCTCCCTGCCATCCAAAAGTCACATATGGTCCTGGCTGTGCCTCTATATATTGTTTCGTAAATTCTTCTAATAATTCTTCTGACATTTGAAAGGAAGAACTATCTTGATAATATTCACTCTTATCAAGATAATAACAATACTCACAATTAAGGTTGCAAATAGGCCCATTAGGAAAAGCCATAACACTAAAAGGAAATTTATCATTAAGCTTATTTTTATTAGTCATTAAAACTCTCCTTTAACTTCCTCTCTAGCTAAAAAAAGAGAAGCATTTTCAGCTCCTCCCTATATTTATATATCATATCATTCGTTAAGCAAACTTAGGAGTTCCATCTGGATTCCAATCCAAAACTTTAACCCTGGCATGACGGTTCGGGTCTGATAAAGGACTTCCTTGCAGTTCTTTATATGGTCTAGCATGATACACAAGTAAATCAGTCTCACCATCTTCAGCTACAGTAAAGCTATTATGCCCAGGACCATATTCCCCTATTTCTGGATTAGTAGTATATACAGGCTCAGGATTCTTAGTCCAGGAATCAGGATGTAATAAATCACTATCTTCATCTGCAGTTAATAATCCCATACAGTAATTATGATCAGTAGCGCTAGCAGAATATGCTAAGAATATTTTCCCGTTTCTTTTTATAACAGCAGGCCCTTCATTTACAAAATGTCCTATCCGCTCCCAGTCATATTCTGGACTAGAAATCAAAACCTGCTCTCCTTCTATAGTCCAAGGATTAGACATTTTAGCTATATACAAATTTGATTGATTCTCATATTTCTGTGCCCAAACTAAGTATTGCTCACCATTATGTTCAAAGCTAGTAGCATCAAGAGTAAATTCTTCAAAATTCATCTTGATCTTACCTTTTTCCACCCAATTTCCATTAAGAGGGTCTGCATCAGAACATTCCAGCACATATTGACGTATCGCCCAGACATCTTCTGCTCCACCTGCTGCAAAATAGATATACCATTTGCCATCTATGTAGTGAATCTCAGGTGCCCAGATATGTGCTCCCATCTCTCCTTTGGAATGTTTAGTCCAGATAACTTTTTCTTCTGCTTCAGCAAGTCCATTAATAGTTTTAGATTTTCTTAGTATAATTCTATCATACTCAGGAACAGAAGCTGTAAAATAATAAAAGCCATCACTATGCTTATAGATAAAAGGATCAGCTCTCTGTTCTATTAGCGGATTCCTATACTCTGTACTATCTTTTACTAGTGTCATTAATATCATCTCCATTTTCTTAATACAACAGCTTAAATTTTAACAGATAAAAACTTGATTTTCAAGCTTTATGATATATCTTTGTCAAAACCCAGTTTTCTATACCCATCTTTATCAAAATAAAATGGTCCTCTAGCCCAGCTTGAGGCAAGATGCATAAGCAGTTCAGTTTTCATTTCTTCTCGAACTGAAGCATAGTTATCATCAAAGTATAGATTTTCCCATTCGTGAGGATCTTCTTCAAGATTATATAATTCACCCTTAACCTTATCAGTTCTTTGCACAGCATCCAGAAGTGTTCCTCCTTGATATAATATCAACTTCCACTCCTTTTTCCTCCACATATAAGCAGGGGCTGGCTGTTTATCTTCTGAACCTCCACCATGTAGTTCACAAAAACTGCCAGGTCTTTTCTTTTCTGACAGTAAATCCAGGCCTGATAAAAGAGGATTGTTTTCTTCACCCATAGCCGCTTTAATCGTTGGAACAAGGTCAATCAACTCTGCCGGACGTTCATCAATTGTTCCTCGCTTTTCATCAGGAATAATAGAACCAGATAAAATCAAAGGCACTCTAACACTGCTATCATATAGACAGTATTTACTGAAAAAATGATTTCTTTCTCCCATCATATCACCATGATCAGAAGTAAATATAATCAAGGTATTTTCCAGCCTTCCCAACTCTTCTAACTTTTCCAACACCTGTCCAAAGTAATTATCTAGCCAGGAACAATTAGCCCAATAACGCAAAGTAGTTCTTCTTCTTTCTTTACTACTTAGATTTTCCCAAGTATCAAACCATTTATCTCTACGCTTTGCCAGTTCCTCAAAACCATCATCTAAGTGAGTATTTTTTTCTTCACTCCAGGGAGGTTGAGGAATATCAGGTATATCTTCTATATCATATAAGTCTTCAAACTCTTTTGGCACATTAAAACCAGCATGTGGCTTTAAGAAAGAAAGATACAAAAACAAAGGTTTTTCATCATCTACACCTTGATCAAGAAACTCCATACACTTTTTAGCAACCCAGCCATCTCGATGGTTTTCTGCTGGCACCTGGCTGGTACACCCTATATAACCATTTGCATTTTCTTCTCCTGAACCATAATCTCTGGTTTCTTCAAAATATGAATTAAGTGCTTCTGGATTCTCATTACCCATCATCAAAGCACCACTTTCATAAACATGACTATCAGGGGATTGTCCAATAGCTCTTTCTTCAAAACCCCTAGTTGGTGGCTCAGTATTTATATGCCCATGATTCCAATGTGTCTTACCAAAACCTGCTGTCTGATAGCCGGCATCCTTCATAATTTCTGGTAAAACTGGAACTGCTTTTTTATCTTCAAAATAAAAACCTCCCCCATTAGTACGAACCCCTAATTGTGAAGGATATAATCCAAACATCATAGAATTACGAGACGGAACACACATGGGTGCCTGACAAACTGCTTGCTTATATATAATACCTTCAGCTGCCACTCTATCAAGATTAGGAGTCTTGATTTGTGAATTAAAGGCCCCAAGACAATCCCATCTATGTTGATCAGTCATTAAAAATATAATATTAGGCTTATTCATAAAGCTTCCTCCTTTTTGTCTTTCGTATTGTAATAATAGTTTAAACCTTTTGATCAATATAATATATCAACAATCATTATTTAAATATCGCTTACTACCCTTATTCAGATATTCAAGTTCTTTCTAAAGCTAAGGTGTACTTCATAAGTAAATACCACTATTCATAAATAAGAAAAGTAAGCAAAATTAGAAACTATAATATTCTTAAATTAATTATAAAAGATGCTTAACTAACTATCAGCTATCTCCAATTTCAGATAGTCATACATAACCGCCTTCCAATCAGTCCCATCAAGAGATAAACTTATATTATTTTCACCCTCTACTAATAGCGAGGCGTTAAATTTAACTAGTTCTTCTCTATAAAGTCCCTGTTTACCTCCTCGATGTATAGAACTATCATTAGACAGCATAATACTGCCTACTCTAGTCCCATTAACACTTACATATAGATTAAGATCATGAGAACCTGCAATTGCAATTGATAAATATGCCTGTCCTGAAACTCTTTCATCCATTTCAAAAATAACATCCCATGTAGCAGCACTACCTGTGCCACTGTTCCTTACTGGTTGAGCAAAATTCCAATCCTTAGTCCAATCACTTTCTCCAATTACGAACTGAACGTCCTTTGGATAATCAATCGGATATTGACTTATTAAATCCCATTGTCGATAAGTATTGCCATTTAAAAACTCTTTAGCACTTCGATCAGGTATCCCTATTTCCCACAATTTTTCACCATAACTTAGTGGAATCCAATTAAGAGTTCCTAAATCAGTATTTTCATTAGCTTTTACATTAATTCCATCTTGACTAAACTCACCAAAAATCCCAGGGACATAAGAATATAATGTATATTCTCCTTCTCTTACATTATCAATCTTGAAAAATCCGTCTTGATCTATTTTACTCCAAAATAGATAATTTTCACTTTGCTTTTGCCAATCACGATCAGGTTCTCCAAGGATTACCCATCCACCTTCAGAATTACTTCCATCTGTGAATTTCACCTTGCCTGTAACAGAACCTCTTTCTACAGGGTATAAGTTATTTTCCATCCAGGAATAAGGCCACTTTTCTCGTTCTTCTGCTGCTCTTTTTTGAGCGTCAACAAGCATCTCTGCCATATTTTCACCAGAATTTAGATAGACAAAGAAAGGTCCATAAATTTTTCCCCATTCTTTATCCACATTTATATCCACATCGCCAATAAAATGAACAGATTGCAATATATCTAATATTACTTGTGTATCTCCACCATCATGAGCCGTATTATACTGCTTGCTAGGCCCACCATTTTTAAACTCATTACTTGCCATAATAGACCAATAGGCATATTCTTCACCTATTGCACCATGAAAATAATGTTCTGCCATAAGATTAGCAAAATCATATTTTGTATATACAGAACCATCATCTGGCATTCTAAAAGTAGCATCCATTACTTCCTCCAGTGGCAGATCTAGTTCTGATACAGGTACTTTTACTAAACGACCATCTGACTGTGCTACATGTGTTAAAAGACTTGATGATACCCGAGTGACTCTACGTAGAAATCCATATGAAGCAGCAGGCATATCTCCACCTGGATGTTCAACAGTAAGATACCAATAAAAACCCTGATCATTATTTTTCAATACATAATGCAACTGTACTTTAAAAGGAACTTGTTTCCAAGAACTAGTACTAAATTTTATCTCTACTAAGTCATCCTCTTGTCTGACAAGATGATATTCAAGCCTACCATGGTCGTTACCAAGCCAAAATCTCCTACCATCAAAAAAACCGTTTACATATGAATAACCTTTATTATCCATTATGTCAACACCTTTTGCATTGAGCAATCTACTTATGGAAGCATTTTGTTTTTCTATAGTCATAGTTATCTTATTGTTTGATAAGACTACAGTGTTAGTTGATTCTTCAATACTTACTGGAGAAGTTTTATTTTCATTGTCACTGCCTTCTTTTGGACTTATATCCACTTTAGTAAGGATTTCTTCTCCCTTTTTAACCGCATAATTCAAGTTGCTAAGCAATATATCTTTTTTATAAACATCTTCACTCTTATTATAAGTATCAAGTATATCTGTAAAAAACTTAGCAGAATTATAATCTTCTAATACAGATACAGCCTGATATCGAACATACCACTTTTCGTCAAAGAGAAGTTCAAATATCTCTTTATACAGTTCTTCCACTCCATCTATACTGGCAACGGATGAAATAGCCCTTGTACGAAGTTCCGGATAATCTGACTTCAATGCTTCCTCTAAAAATGGAAGTGCTGTATCTCCTGCGAGTACTATTGCGTGATTTGCCTTTTCATAAAGTCTTCTAAAATTGTCCACACTTTCAGACCTATATGCTAAAAGCCAATATTTAAGTGGGACTGACTCTCTATCAATTATTTCAAGACTTTCCAGGACTCTTAGGCGTAATAATAAATCTTCGTTACTGTCTTCTAAAATTTCTAATAAATTAGGTACAACACTCCTGGCCTCGGATTCTAAATTAGCCAGTTGCCTAAGAATAGTCGTTTTATCTGAGCCTTTCCTGATCAGTTCGGCCATTAAATATTTACTAATATCATCAGCTGTCCAGCCTATTCTTTTGATAATATTTACTGCTTCTGTTCTAACATAGAAATTCACATCTATTAACTGCTCTTTTAAAATAGGCAAGACCTGTTCACCAAATTTTTCTAAACTATCAGCTGCAGCCTCTCTGATTACTTTTTCATTGTCTGATAAAGCAATAAACAAAACTTCAATTACCTCGTCATTCCCAATACGATCAAGTACCGTTATTGCTCTACGTTTCGCCCATAAATCTTCATTACTTTCCAATAAATCTTTTAAATAAGAAATACTAGGCTTACCTATATCTGACAATTCATCCATAGCTTGACTATTAACACTAAAATTATTATCTATTAGATCTTTCATCAATTGATCCATATTAACTTCATTTATTTTTTCATTCACTATCTTATTTTCACCCTCTCCATAGATGGTAAAACTAACTGTCATAATTAAGACTAGAATAAGTAGAGTAAGAAATAGAACTTTTCTCCTTTGGCAATACATATAGATACTCCTTTAAATGTATTTTTTTACTTGACTTCATATATTTTCAAATTAGAGTATTCAGCAATCAAAGGAGACATTTGTCTAAAACCTATTTTGCCCCCTCCTAGAATAGGTCCATATTCATCTCCATCATCATTCCATTTAAGTACAGTTAAGTCATTAATAGAAAACTCAATATAAGCTTTATTCTTTAATAAAGATATATGATATGGGGATTTTGCATCAATAACTGAAGGGATAGGATCTGCTCCCTGAGCTACCATTTGATGCCCATAGCTTTTCCTAAGGTTACAAGTATGAAATTCCTTTTCATGTTCCCATCTACGACGGAAATAGGATAAATGATATGTATTAATATCTCCATGATGGTATAAGTTATATTCTCCAGTTCTTTTACTTAATGAAGGATCAAAAATGTCTTCTCCATTCTTTCCTTGAGCAGCAAAGAAAATAATACAAAGCCCTGGTTCATGGATAGGCCAAAAATCCCATTCTACTAAAATATTTTCCGGCAATTCTTCAGGGCACCAATATACAATATTAGATTTTTGTCCTTCTTCAGGATCCATTAAGGTTTCCATTCTCATTCTTCCTTTAGGGAAAGATATAGCCCCTTCCCCTTCCATCTTAAAAGCCTTCACATCTTCTTTAGAAGCAAGATTATTTTCGTAAATTAATTCTTTACTTGTAAAACTCATAAAATTATCAAACTCCTTAATTTTAATAATAGTAATTAATACACTTACCTACTCATAATATACTTATCTTTCTACTTTTCCAATGTCATATATTACAGATATGATGGATTATCTTATTTTATAGATTTTTTTGCACTCCACCCTTTATTTCTACGATATTTCCATCAACACTTAGCCAGACAGATTGTACTGAAGGATTATAGACAAAATCCATATTAGCCGAAAAATGTAATCGTTCAAAAGCCTTTAAATAATCTACAATCTCTATATTAGTGGTATACCATACGTCTTCTCTGCCAGCTATATATTCACAAAATCCCTCTATTAGATCCCAATTATCATCATTATCAAACTCATAACTATGACCCCAGACATACATCATGTAAAGGTACTGCTCTTTATATAAAGCAGCAAACTCCCTGGCGAGATTCATCAGATTATGATTATGATGACATGTAGACTTCCAGATAAAAAGGTCATCAGGCATAGCAAAATTATTACTATTACCTACAACCCTTGCATATTCAATACCTAAATGAGTTAATATTTCTCTAATCTTCTTATTATAAGAACCATTAGGATATGATAAACCTCTAACTGCATATCCAAGTATCTTTTCTAAAGCCTTTCGATCTTCTATTATTTCCTGAATAATCTGCTCCTGAGGACATCTTTCAATAGTTGGATGAGTATAAGTATGTGCCGCCACTTCATGACCCTGATACAAGTCCTTTAATTCTATTGCAGGTACACTGTCTCCTCTATCAAAGAGACCTGAATTTATATGAAAGGTCCCCTTAATCCCATACTTATTAAAGATATCTACAAGTTTTCTATCAGCATTTCTGCCATCATCATAACTCATAGTTAATACTTTATGTTTCCCTCCAGGAAAGCACTTATATATTGTTTTCATATCTTTCACCTCGTTAGTTAATTATCAAAAGTACCAGCTTCAAGGCAAAAATCAAAGATCTTGTCCCTATCACTAACTTGAAGATTTTTGCTACTATATCTAAACTTGATAATAGATTTGTCAATCTAAATATTCAGGAATAAGCTCAAGACATATAATTGTATATAAAGACCATAATGACATAGTATTAGTGGAAACCCAGGGTATCTCTTTTAACTCTTTAATAGACTCTTTACTATCTACCTCAATATACTGATCTGATATTTCTAACAGTTTACCTGAATAATAATTCAGCAGTACTTCCCAAGTCATTTTTGCCAGTTTCGCATCCTCTAATTTTTTGGCTGCAAAAGCCAGCATAGGTATAGCATAAAAATGACTACCCCAGCCCTTACCTTTTAATTCACCAGCAGTCTTGGTAACTTTCTCCTCTTCATCTAGCCCATAGAATTCACCAAGCTCTACTAGCATTTCCTCCCATTCATCATTATCTATCAAATCATTTAGCTCCATCCAGACTGTAGGAGCTCCAAAAGCACTTAGCATATGATAAGAATAGTTTTCATCACCCATGTGGTATAACTTACTTGTTTCAGGATCATATTCAAAAGTAGGACCTGAGCACAAACGATAAGGCATTTCTTTTAAAGAATTAATACCTTTAAAAATCTTTTCTTTATAATTTCTATCTTGATATCGCTCCCACTGAGTCATCCAGTTAGAAACAAAAGCTGCCCAATCTGGACCACTACGTGCATGTGTGGGATGCTCTCCTTTTTCAAATATAGCTCTCATAGGATCTAAATTGCCTACAGAATAATCAGCATCTTTTACTTCATCCATAATATCGCCAATACGTTCATCTGCTGTCAAATAGTAATAAAATCTATGCAGTCCTGCCATGCCAATTCTAGCTTCTTTACAAGCACATCCCCAGTGTAAAACATTGTGCCTGGAACCCAGTCCTTTATGTTCCCCGATATGATACAAATCTACTTCACTTGTATGTCTGCTCATTGCTGCTGCCATATCAAAGATATCTTTTCTGCCTGTACGCAAGAATGAATACCAGAGCCAGATATTTGGCACTAGCTCAGTATTTTGCCAGGCATAGCCACCTACGTCATAGCGCCAGCTGTGGCGATAATTATCATAAGAATGCATAAAGTCACCATAATTCCAAAATCCATACCATCTTCTTTGCTCTACTTCTTTTTTATAAAATTCTAAGATCATATCCAGTTGTTCTTCAAGCAAAGCACTAGTTTTGGAACTAGTGGACTTAGCATCAATCAAACTCCATTTAGCAAATACTCCTGTATCATAGTAGTATTCTGGCTCACAAATAAGTACAGGATGAAGCTGCTTTTCTTTTGCACAGGCTAATAAATGTTCTTTATTAGGGGTTTCATTAAAACACCATAAAGATATCTCTTGAGTATTAGCAATACCATAGGGTGTACTGCCTAGTTCATTAAAACCCTCATAAGAAGATTCCATATGTGGCACAGTATCATAATGTCTTAAATCCATCGACTCTACTTCGGGAGAATAGAACCAAATCTTCATCTTCCCCAGTCCTGTATTTAAATCATTAAGCTCAAGAGTAGCAGGGTACTTCTGCCAAAAATCCTTCAAAGCAAGTGCCAGGCCACCCTGCTCTCCTCCCGCATAAAACAAACCTTGAGCACGAGAGCCATGAGCAGCATCAATCCAGGCACAGCCTTCTTTGGTCTTTTTCCTAATAAGATAATGGTCACTGGAGTCTTGTATAAGTTTGAAATTCCCCCAACTTGCCATATCATCCACAAGCTCTTTTTCATCCTCATCTTTTATCTCTATTTTCTTTCCTTCAAACTGATCACTATATAAATTAGCATCTGTATTCATAAATGCAGGTGGCAATAAACGAACAGCTTCAGCAAAGACTCCTGTATCACCTGCAAATCTAATATGTCTATTATAATCTTCGCCTTTTAGCGGAAGGAAAAATTCCATCCCTAATCCCTTAATAAAATCCTTTTCTGCATTTCCATCAAATATAAAGGAGTGAACAATTCTAATGGATTCTTGATTATTAAAGAAATATAAACGAAGAACAAAAGGAAGCCAGTTTCTATCTCCATGAACAGATTCATGTTTACCTTCAAGCTTTATAAGAGCTCTAAGAGGTCCTCTTTGCTCAACAATTACTTTAGTAATCTGAGATAAAAAGGCCTTTTCCTTATATACTTTTTCTTCAGCATCAATACTGCGCTCTTCTAAAATACAGGTCATTCTACTTCCAGAGCAAATCTCAGTATTATTCTTCTCAATAGACTTTATAAAAGAACTGCCTTTTTTATTTAGAGTACATACTATCTTGCCAGTATCAACTCTAATACAATCCTCATCCTCTTTTATCGAAATTTTACCACTATCTATTGTTTTTTCATCTTCCTTATCTTCACTTAGAAAATAGAATTCATCTTTTTTAATATTATCTAATACTGCAGCATGTGCTGTCCATTTAATACTTCCATCAGGCCAATATGCCGTTGGCCAATTCTGTACTGCTATTAGACTTCCATCTTTAGTGGCCAATTTCAGATTTTCAGGGTTCTCCATAGAGCCCTTCTCCCATGGTACACCCCAGCTAAGTCCACGTGAAATCCCGTTCCCTGCTTCCAAAGCTTTTAGTTTCACTGCCTTTTTCATATTTATCTCCTTTTCTAAGTTAGTTAAATTAATCAATTGCTTGGGCTAATAATGAGTATGATTAACTACTTTCCTGTATAAATAATCAATATCTCTTTTGGCATTAGTCTTATCTCTATTAGCATTTTTACAGCCATAAACCTTTATCTTTCCATTATCAGTAGTAATTACATTTGCTACACCTTCACCTGTAAAATCAAAACAATGATATACCTGTTCAGGAAAACTAAGTACTCCTTTACCAGTCTCATCGATTCGGAACCTCAACCAGAAAAGCTGATCTTTACCATCTCCATACCAATCTCCTTTAAGAAAATCAGGATTTCCGTTAATCGAAGTCTTTGGCCATTTATTTAATAAATTACCTTCTGCATCATACCAATAAATTTGTCCATAAAGATAATGTTTCCCTGGAGAATATGTTCTGGCTCCTGCAGCAATTTGCAATCCTTCTTTTTCCTTAATAAAATTACCAACTTCCACCTGTTGAGCATGTTCTGCGGGACCAGACCAGATTGTCTCACCATTACTTATATCAATAGCATGAACTCCCAGATCTGAATAGACAGCTATCATTTCATCTATTCCATCACCATTAATATCAGCAAACCTCATGCTATCAACATGAAAGTGATTATCATCATTAATGGTTTCCCAGATCACTTCTCCTTTTGGATCAAGAGCCATTGCCCCTACAATAATCTCATCAATACCATCATCATTTATATCTTTAGGATAAATGTAATGTCCGAGATTATCCTTAGGTCTATTCTCAGTGTGACTCCAGAGTTTATTTAGCTTACTGTCAAAAGCTGTAATCCTGATATCGCCACCAGAATCAGCAAAAACAATAATATCATCTGGAAAATCAGGATTCAGCCTTGCTACTGCAAGACGATAATTAAAAAACTTCTCTGTAGCTGCAGAAGGATATTTTGTTTTATACTTTATCTCTCCTGTTTTACCATCAGCTACTACCAGCCATTCCGAATCATCAATATAGCGCCAGTGTATTACTTCTCCACTACCATCTCTATCAATATCCCAGATAAGAGCTCCAGCCTCATAGCCTGCCCGATTTTTCATACCTTCTGATAGTGGTGGAGCCTGATAGCTCCATAATTTTTCCCCATCATGATTATAAGCAGTTGTTGACCAATCATCATCGAGGGTTATAAAACCCATCTTATTCTCATCAGCTATAAGACCAAATTTTACAGTGTGTGCTGCATCTACTGAATATTCTTTTAGCAATTCAACATCATCAGGAAACTGTTTAAAGCTTATTTCTTCTGGCCTAAAACTTTCATCACTTGTCAGAACCAAAACATCAAAAGCTGCGACAGGTTTTATTAACTGAATACGGACTTCAATTTGACCTTTTGCTAATTCATAAATACCACCTTTTTTCCACCCTAATTCCTCATTAGCATAATTATATCCATCAACTTTATCATCTATATAAATCCTAAAGTCACTTCCCAATTCCCCCTGGCTTCTAACATACAGGCGATATCTTCCACTTTCAGGGATATTAAGCTGTGTAACAATATCTTCTACCTTATTAGATAAGACAGCCTTATCTTTCTGACTTCTTATACGATGGCTCTTATCTTTTAAACTAGGATAATCCATTACTAAAGCAAGATTATTATGTAAAACGGCTCCTTCAAAACTATTAGAATCTGCAATAGTATATCCTTCTTCAAGATTATCAATAAAATCTGCTGCATCTATACTCACTGTAATATTTGCCATTTTTCCAACTCCTTTTTTTAAAAGTAGAAAGTTAAGCATTTAAAAGAATCTTCCTACTAAAAAATTCTATTGGTGCTGCCTTAACATAGAGACAGCACCAATATTTTTTTCATTCTATTGTTTAAAAAGATCATCAAGATAAGCCTGGACTTCAGGCGCTACTGACCTCATTGCAGAAGCAGCACCAACTTCTCCAGCTACTATTTCGTTTGTGTGATCGATAATTATATCCCACAACCCCATGTATTGGAAGTGATCTCCCTCACCCTGCCAACTTTCTGCTGCATGCATAACTACCTCCCATTGTTCTCTGCTAGTAATAGCAATATCCATTAAATCATCTAATGCAGGATCCCAACGCATTTCCCAATCATCAGGTCTAAATAAAAATTCAAACAGAGCAACTAATCCCTCAGGATTTTCTGCATTAGCTGGAATAGCTGCAGAATGGAAACTAAAAGCAGGGAAATAATGACGATCTCCGTCTGGTCCCATTGGCATAGGCACTATTCCATACTCAAAATTAGCAGCAGCTTTTTCATGTCTCATGCCTGCCACATGTGAATCTGACATGACTATAGTACCTTCTGTCCCCATAAATTCTTCTTCAGTCATCCAGCGTTGAAAAGTATTCAAAGTATTAATAGCTACAGGTGAATCATAATTAAAAACAACTCTTCCATCATCTTCAACTCTAGTTATTTCCACTCCAGCATTACTTGCTCCAAACCTCCAAACTGCATAGTCCTGAATAGGATAATAACCCCATTGATCTATATTTCCATCACCATTGGTATCTCTTGTGACTTCTTTTGCTATTTCTTCAAATACCTCCCAAGTCCACTCGCCATCTAACCATAGCTCATAAGGGTCTGGCTGATTTTCCGCTTCCAGGACATCTTTGTTGTAAATTGTAAACATCATAGAGTCATTGATAGGTCCCATCACACTACCAAAAGTATAAAACTCATTTTGAAAACTTAGTTTTTCTGAAATAGCTCTATCTACATTACTTAAAGAATTATAATATTCTTGAGGTAAAAATTCTCCTACTGGATATAGATATTCTGCTGAAACCAGATTAAAAAATCCAATTTCTCTATGTGGTTCTACATAGATATCATTGACTGAATCACCTGCAAGAATTCTATTACTGATGACATTATGATTACCACCTACTCTACCTATAATATTTACATTAAACAACTCTTCTGCTTCACGCAATCTCTCTTGAAATAAGTCATGGTCATAATTATCCCAGGCTACAACCCTTGCTGCTCTTGGATTTAGATTAAGACCAAAGATCATTACTGTTTCTCCAGCAAAATCCACATCTTCCGGCCCAAGAACACCAGGTAATGGAGTATAATCACTAGCAAAAACAAAAGCTGACATCACTAAGCTCAATATTAAAAGACAAGTAATAAGAATTAATTTTTTCATTAAAAATCCCCCTATTTACTTAAATTATTTTATATTTCACTACAAAGTCTTATACTCTTACCTTACTTAAGAAATCACCTCCTAAGAAGATTAACGGTTTACTTAATCTCTATAGATAATACAAATTAGGATACAAGTAAGGACCCAGTTCTATACCGGGTCCTTTATATAATTTTCTAATACTCCCCTATAAATCTAGCAGAGGTTAATTATTAAATATTAATTACCATCAAGATTAAATGTAATTTATAAAGAAATTAGCAATTCCAAAATAAATAATCAGACTAGTTATATCCTTAACTGTGGTAATCAAAGGATCAGAAGCAGCAGCTGAATCTAGGCCCATTTTTATCAAGATCCAGGGGATTAAAAAACCTATGGCAGATGCTAATAAAACAGTTAAAAACATAGAAATACCTGTTATTATCCCCAAAGCAAAACTTCCCTGCCAGAGAAATGAGCTAAGACCTATAAGTAAACCACTGGATAGACCAATCAATATTCCAATAAAAACTTCTCGTTTAAAATGTTTATAAAACTTATTTATATTTATCTGACCTAAGACAACACCTCTAACAAAGATAGTTGAAGATTGAGTGCCAACATTTCCTCCCATATCCATAATTACCGGAATAAAGAAAGCTAGAACAACTACTGATTCTAAAGTGTCCTCAAAACCACTAATAATTCCCCCTGCCATTAGCCCACCAATTAAAACAATAAATAACCAGGGAAAACGTGCTTTAAGAACTGACCAGACACTACCAAAGATCAACTGACTACTATAATCTGTCTCTCTATTTCCTACCTCAGCAAATCCAGCCTGTTTGAAAATATCCTCTGAACTTTCTTCATAGATAACATCAAGTATATCATCTACAGTAAGTATTCCCTGTATTTTTTTATCCTTATCTACTACAGGTAATACAATCAAATCATATTTTGTCATTAGATGTGCTGCTTCTTCCCTATCTGTTTCTGGATTAATTGTAATGATATCTTCATCAAGTTCAACCACATCTGCAATTTTTTCCTTGGGATTTACAAGGAATAGTTCCCTCAAGGAAACTATTCCAATCAACTTCTCATCATCATCAATTAGATAAGCATAATGAATCAAATCAGCTTTATCTCCTAATTCTTTCACCATCAGAGCTACATCATAGACAGTTTTTTCAATATTTATCTGAACAAAGTCCCTTGTCATACTGGCTGCTGCAGAATCAACATCATATTTCAACAGTTCTTCAATTTCCTGCTGATTATCTAATAGTTTAATTAATTCACTGCGCTTCACTTTATCTACTGTCTTTAAAACAGTAATCTCATCATCAGTAGGCAAATGAGAAAAAATGCTCTTCAAGTTTTTTTCATCTAGAGAAGTAACAAGCTCACCAATAAGATCATGACTCAATTCCAATAAAACCTCTGAAGAAATTTTTCCATCTGCCAGTTCAAAAAATGTTTCTAAGTCTTCATCCTTTACATTATTAAGAATTTCTGCAAGATCACTATAATGAATATCTTCAATTAGATCATTAAGATTACTTTGATCCTTATTTTTTATATATTTCTTTAATAAGCTAGTAAAATTTATATTTTTATTTCTATTCAAACGCATAAGTACCTCCATAGTAATTTAATTTAAATCATCTTTTTTATTATTACCCTGGAGGTATTTTATTATTAAACATATACTTAAAGATAATATTACTTATCTCCGTAGATCAGAAATCTAAACAACTCACTTTCTAAGTCACTTTTTGGGAAACTTTACAAGCTCATCTATATCAATTGCTTTTCCAAGTTCTATTGACCTACGAGCTGCAACTCCAGTAAGAATTGACATAGCACCATCAATTCCCCCAGCTTTTCTTCCCAGAGGATCAGCTGTATCGTCATCAAGGAAGATATCTTCTAACAAACGAATATCTCCACCACCATGGCCTTCTTCTGCAGTCTCAACTTTTATTTGATATGACTCCTCAAATTGAGGGTAAACTTCCAATCTAATATTATCTTCAGGGACCTTAAGTTCAGGTTTCCCTTCATGTCCGCTTATATAAGCACTCTCAATCACATCTTGTTCAATCCTACCCTTTGTTCCAATAAAAGCTACCTTGTATCCTTCATAAGGAGCATAATTATTAAGTGAATAGCTTAAAAGTACATTGTTTTGATAACTAGCAGTTACAGCTCTAGTGTCCCAGATATCAATTTCTGGAGAAAATACACAAGAATCACGGAAGTAACCATCTTCTTTTTCAGCATTTAAATACATTTCTGTAAGTCCTTCTGATTTAGACATATCCATAAAAAACTTACATTCTTCCGTCATATCACAGCTTTGGCAGCGCAATTGATATGGAAAGGTTTCTGGGCGATAAAAACTCTTTTCACCCATAGCAAAAACCTGTGTAGGATAGCTATCAATCCACCAGTTTACAAGGTCAAAATGATGTGTTGATTTATGCACAAAAAGAGAACCAGAATTTTCTTTATGTCTATGCCAACGACGATAGTAATCAGCACCATGACTGGTGTTTAAGTACCAGTGAAATTCAACCATCGTTAATTTACCAATAGTTCCTTCCTGCAACAATTCTTTTACTTTTGATCGATATGGTGAGTAACGATAATTAAAAGTAACAATCAAATCATTACCGGTCTCTTCCATCACATCTACTATTTCTTGACATTTATCTTCATCAGTAGTCATTGGTTTTTCAGTAATAACTTTTAAACCTAATTTCAAACCTTTGATAATATACTCATGATGATGACAATCTTTAGTAGTGACTACAATACCATCAATTTTTTCTTTATCAATCATTTCATCAAATTGATGTGGTTTATATGTGGCTAAATCCAAGTCTAATTGTTTATTTACATAATCCATCCTACTTTGATTCAAATCCAATAAAGCTACTAATTCATGCTTCTTGCTGATTTCTTCATTTTTTACAAGTGCATTATAATACATACCAGCCCTTGATCCTGTACCTATAATTGCATATCTCATTTTTAAACAACTCCTTATTAGTATATTTATCCGCTAGCTAAATGTCGCTATAACTCCTTTAAAACTAAAATTTCACTTAAACTACCTGTATCCTATAACAAAAATTGAATATAAACAAGACATTATTTGTCTACATGTTTGTTTTTCAACATTTTTTATGGTAAAATAAATTATATTAGCTTATCACACTGTGTAAGATGAAGGAGAGTGTTCTTGAATGGATTTAAAGAATTTAAGAGATAATTTTTTAATTGATTATGCTAAGAGAACAGACGGACCTTATACTATGTACAACAAGCATTTCCATCAAAGCATGGAGCTTTATTTCTTGCTTGAAGGAGAGCGCTATTACTTTATTAATAATAGAACTTATCATATAAAAAAAGGAGACCTTGTATTAATCAATAAAAATATACTTCATAGAACAATCGATACAGATAACCCTGCACATGAAAGAATTCTAATTAATTTTAATACAGATTTTATAAAAAGATTTCTGAAAGAAATCAATAAGGAAATTAATCTTTTAAACTGCTTCCAGAAAAATCAGCCTATTCTATGTGTTGATTTAGAGAAGCAGATATGGGTACAAAACCACTTATATAAAATACTACAGGAATTTAAACAAAAAAAAGAAGGCTACATAAGTAGCCTTAAGATATATTTATTAGAATTACTTATCTTTCTGAATAGAGAAAGTATGATAAATACTAATTCAACTGCCCTTTATGCCGATGAAACACACGAAAAAATGGCAGCAATTACAGATTATATTAATCAAAACTATCATAATGAAATAAGCCTTAGTGACTTAGCAAGTAAATTTAACTACAGTCCTAGCTACCTCAGTAAAACTTTTAAAGATGTCACAGGATTTAATTTTGTAGAATATAAAAACAATGTGCGTGTCAAAGAGGCACAACGTTTATTGCAAGAAACTGATAAAAATATAAGTGAAATTGCTACACTTGTTGGGTATACAAATTTAACTCACTTTGGTAGAGTTTTTAAGGGTATTAGCTCTTACTCTCCTCTTAAATATAGAAAACTCTTTCAAAAATAATTGTAGAATATTATATAACACAATTATACAAATAATAAAATTTGGAAAAAGTAAAGAACTATTATAATTAATCTTTCCCTTGTTAAATTTAACCACTTATGAGATAATAAGATTAGCCGGCAATATTTTAAGAAAGGAGCGTGATAATATGATTTATAACAAGAGGTGGTGCTTCGCTTAAAGCGAAGTGCTGATTTACAGCAGGAGGAGGACTCGTCCTCCTCCTATATATATAATAAAAATAATACATAGTGTATTTTCTAAAGGGGGTGAGTTGGTGAAAACAATTAATATAGAATCCAGAAAATTTGTTAATGAGGAGGTTTTCATCAATGTCTTACAAAAATGGGAAGGATATTCTACCTGAGACATTATTGCAGCAAATTCAAGAATATGCAGAAGGTGAAATCATTTATATCCCTAAAAGAAAGAATAACCATGCTGGCTGGGGAGAAATAAGTGGTACTAGAGATCTTTTACGCAAAAGAAATCAGAAGATATACACTTTATATAAAGAAGGCATACCGGTGGGAAGAATCAAAGAAAGATTCCACCTTTCTGAAGAAAGCATCAAGAAAATTGTTGCTAATATATAAACTTAAAAAAGATTGTAGATAAATTTTTTTATCTACAATCTTTTTAATAAACTATTTATATTTCTTCTTTCTCTCCTCTAATACCTATCTTAATTTTCTTCAGTTCAATATCTTTACTTGACCCTGCTATAGCCTTTTCTGCAGCTAGGACTATTCCCATACAACAGGGCACCTCCATATATGCCACAGTAATTCCAGTAATATCGTTATTATTAATTATAGACGTTAGTTTTTCTGCGTAATAATTGTTATCATCCAGTTTTGGACAACCCATAGCTACTGATCTACCCTTTAACAGGCTCAAATGATATTCTGGATAAGCTACAGGGACACAATCTGCAGATAGTAATAACTCTGTGCCATCAAAAAATGCTGCTTTTTCTGGTACAAGCATTAACTGTACCGGCCATTGCTTCAACTGTGATTTAATCTTTATTTCAATATCATCACTGCTTATATTTACACCTTCACCTTTACTAAGAGCATTACTACTTATTTTTTCCTCTTTTTCTTCATCTAATTTTAAATCCATCATTCTAGTTCCTGGGCAGCCGCCACCATGATGACCCTTATGATCAGCATGATTATCACCTTGCTTAGCTTCTTTTTCCCTCTTTCTCATATCAGCCATTCTCTTCTCTACTGCCTCTTCATCATATTCTTTGGCTTCTCGCTCAATTACTTGGATAGCATCCTGAGGACATTCACCAAGACAATCGCCTATGCCATCACAAAATTTGTCATCTACCAATCTAGCTTTACCATCTATAATTTCTATGGCGCCTTCATGACAAGCTGGAATACAAAGACCACATCCATCACATTTATCCTCATCAATTTTCACTATTTTTCTTAAAACCATAATATTCAACCCCTTCTAAATAAAGATTAATTATATCAATTAAATTATATTATTTAAAGTCAATCTACATTTTTTTAGTTAATTTCCCTTTTATATATACATTATAAAGGATTGAATATATTATATCTGTGATAAATATCATAATACAAACATTATTTTTCTAATCTATCCATGACTTCTTTAGCTGAAATACCCTCTTTCCAAAATTCAAACCAAAGTGAAATAATCTCTTCCTCCCAATAATCTCTATGTTCAGGACCTATTTCTAGAACTGTATGAACCTGTGTCATAAAACCTGTGGACATATCAGGCATGTAGGCTGCTTGCATGGCCAATTCTTCCGCTAAAGCTTTAGACATATTCTGAGAGAATATCCTGGCAACTTCCATTACTGCCCTACTATGGTCGTCTCCTAAATACTTTCTCTGTCTAAAAATATTTATGTAATAATTTTTTTTCAGTCTGTTTAAATATACCTCCTTAACGTTATCACTCATATTTTCTACTAAAAAATAGTTCAAATAAGGATTAATAGGACCAATTATTTTAGCATCACCTTCTAAAAATTTTTTTAAAAACTTATTAGACATTTCTTTAGTATCTTTAGATAATATCCCCTGCCCCCTTAGGTAATCTAAAAAATAAAATACGTCCTCTAATGCACGATAAGAGTCTATATCCAGCCTATTATCTTTCTCCAATTTAAAAGTATCTAGGCCTACTAATGATAGTAATTGTTTTAACAATATCTCATCACCATAGTTTAAAGACAATTTATTATTATCTAAATTACTTATCTGCTGAAGAAAATTGTCATCTGTAAAGTTCATACCCAAACCTACACTCATTGCCCAGCTTTGCCTATCCACTAATACAGGCCAGCCCCAGAGTTTATCTCTATGGCTGATTTTATTCCAATTAACGCTATAATAAGACTCTTGTTCCGTGCTAGTAATATAAGGACTTACAGGCAATTGCAAATTCTCCCCAATCAAATCAAAATTTGTAAGATTAAAATATATATCAGGTGGATTACCCTCTTTAATAGCATTTTTCAACTCATCATGTCCAGTAGCAAAACTCAATTCTCCTACTACAATACTAATATTAGGGAAAATCGCTGTGACTTCTTGCTGAAGTAATTCAAAAAATTCCTTTTCATCCCTATCATTTATATTTCTATAAAATGGATAGTACCATATTCTCACTGTGTACTCTTTTTCTGGCATTATTTCTGTGCGCGGATTTACTGCAAAATCTCTTCTAATTAAAGAGTTATATAAATAATCAAATGAATAAAAATAATTTAATAATGTAACTAGAGAGCTAGATATTAATAATATAAGTAATAATATGAAAATACCGTACTTTTTCCTCATCCTATCACCCCACAATTCATTCTTCTCCAGGTAGGTCTAAAATAAAAAGCACATTCCAATCAGCAATCCCATTTACCTCTAAGCCAAATTGGGCCTGAAGTTCTCTTACAGCCGCTTCTGTTGTATCTCCATAGCGAGCATCTTTATAGCCTGGATTTAAACCAAAGGCCTCTAAATTATCCTGCAGTTGCATAACTTCCAGGCCAACTTGACCGGGTTTTAATGGACGATTCACAACTATAGGCAACCTCTCTCCTATTACTTTAACTCTAGCCTTAAGTGGTACCCATTCAAATAGCTCCTCAACATCTCTATTGAACATCCGAAAGCAGCCATGACTGGCGGCCCTCCCTATGGACCATGGTTTATTGGTTCCGTGGATTCCATAAATACCCCAGGGAACATTTAGCCCTAGCCATCGAGTACCAAAGCCTCCACCCCAGTCTTTACTTTTTTGTATAATCGCCCATTCGCCTATTGGTGATTTTGTAGACGGTTTTCCTATAGCCACAGGATAGGTTTTATACAGTTCTCCATCAGAGTAAAGTGCCAGTGTTCTACCATATGTATTAATCACAATAGAAATCTCCCCTCCAGGGCCTTGCTTATCTTTATCATTTCCTGTTACAAAACCCTCGGCCAGAGCGTTCCAAGTAGCGAAATCAACCACACCACTTACTTCCATCTCCTTGCTTTCTTGAAAATTACTAACCGCCTTAGCTACGTCCAGATCATAAACCCCATCAACTTCACCTTCAAAAAATTCCAATTCGATCAATCTTAGCTGTAATAGCTCTATATCTATTCCCCTCATAGCTGGTTCTTGCAATATTAATATTCTATCTTCTGTGCACTCGCAATCAAAATCTTCTTCAGCAAAAAGAAAATATGTAAAACAATATAAATAAACTAAAAAAAGTATAATTAAAAAAACTATAGTTTTTCTAAGTAAGATTTTATATCTACACATTAAACTCACCTCAAATACTATATAATATCAACCTATTTAATTAATATTTGAAGATAAGTGAAATTATTCAAAAATACTATTGTCTGTCCACCTAAATTAAATATTTAAATCAATTTTCTGTATTTTTAAATAATCTTTTCTCAATACAAAAAAGCCAGTATATCACAGCTAGTTGCTATACTGACTCTCTCAGGATTTAAATTTTAATAATATTTAAAAATTAATAAATAAAATATCGTACTATTCTAATCAAAAAATTAAGAACTATAGTAATTATTATCATGCTTGTAATAGGAAAATATAATCTAAAGTTTTCTCTTTCTATTCTTATATCTCCAGGCAAACGTCCAAACCAGGCAAATAAACCTCCAAAATAATAAATAAGGCCTCCTAAAATTAGTAAAAACAGACCCAGATATATTATTGTTCTTCCAAGATTACTTCTATCCATCTTTAACTCCTTAGCTAAATTTTTTAAAATTGAAATTCTTCACTTATCGTTACATCAGCGATTATGCATATTATTAAGAAACAAGAAAAAAGAGACTGCCTCTATGAGACAGACCTCTTTCATGTTAGTCTACTTTTATTTTTAACATATTCCATCATTATTAAACCTATTATAATTACCTGTCTTTTAGAACAATATTCAGAGTTACTCTACTAAATCATTAAGCTCTCGAATAGTTTCCTTTAACTTTTTAACATTATCATTGTTATCTTTAATAATATCATTCTGGGTTTCCATGCTGGCTAAAACCTCTTGTATAGAAGCAGATGTTTCTTCCGTAGTACCTGAAATATTTGAAATTTTATCTACATTGTCCCTGGATAATCCTTCTAAGTTCATTATCATTTGATTTATTTTATTAGATTGGTCTACAACTTCATCTGTATTATCCAATATATTTACAAAAGATTCCTTAACTCCAGTAGATATATCCTGTTCTTCCCCTACAGAATCTAACGCTTTATTAATGTGCTGAGCTATAACCCCAATATTAATAGAAATTTGCTTCAATATTTGTGCAATTTCTTCTGATGATTTCTGAGATGTTTCCGCAAGATCTCTTATTTCCTCTGCAACAACAGAAAAACCTCTTCCGTGTTCACCTGCTCTAGCAGCCTCAATACCAGCATTCAAAGCAAGCAAATTAGTTTGACCTGCGATTGAAGTTATTGTAGATAAGATATCATTTATCTCTTGAGAATAATCATTTAATTCATTAATGGCAATACTGGTATCTTTAATATTTTTATTTACATCTCTAGACTTGTCAATTAAAACAGTCATTTTATCATTACCTTCATTAACTACATTTTTTGTATTCATCGATAATTCATTCATACTTGAAGAAGCCTCAGCAACAAGATTTAGATTTTCTTCTGTTTCATGTATATTCACACTAATGTTATCAACACTACTAGCCTGGTTTTCTATAGCTAACGCTATATCCTTAAATGATATTGTAATATCATTTGTTATTTCTGTAGAAACACCACTAGTATTGGAAACTTCTTCACTAAAACTCTTTAAGAATTTTAAAGAAGTTTTTATCTTATTATCAAGTAATTCAACTTTTTCCAAGGCCTTCTGCTCATTTTCAAAAGTTTGCTTTCTAAGACTTTCACTAAAACCACTTTGTACAATAAGTAAAGCACTTACAAGTATGACAAATAAGTTTAATGAAACAAGTTCAATTGTCCCCATACTAGTAAACATTTCTTCTTGATAAGCAAAAAACCAATAATTTGTAAATATCAAACTAATTATAGCTGATAATATAATTGGTCCCTTTATTTGATATAAGGAAGCTACAGCTAAAATATAAAATACCATTAAGTAGGAGACAGTATTAGGTGCTGCCTTTACCATAAAATATGTTAAAATCGCTAGACCTATAACTACTATATATTTAATTTTATCAACATATAATTTTTTGTAAGTTAAATATGTAGTAAGCACACAAACTGCAGAGCCAACACCAGCCAATAGATAGATAACTTCTTTAGACACTCCTGCTGCAATATCTGTAATTAAAGCTAAAACTAAAGACCCCCATAATACTTTGACTAATAGTTTATTTCTTTCTTCTAACACCTTGTTTATTTTTGTCATTACCCTGCCTCCTATTTTTTAATTAAAAGTCACTATATTATAATTTTCGACAAATTTCTGTTTTTTCCTGCATGAATAATAGGATAAAAGAAAAATTCCTTTTTAAATTAGTAATTCACTTCGATTGCCTAGTATTTGAACCTTCCTTCTGTGACGTGAAAAAAGCCCGTTTTAGCTACTTATATTTTATAATTAGTAACTAAAAACGGGCTTACTAAAATATTAAATTTTTTTAAAATAATTATTTTATCTATTGCATTAATTCTGGTAAATTGTACACCTTAATAGCATTTGCTGTAGTGGTTTCAGCCACCTCTATTAAGCTACACTCCTTTATTTCAGCTATTTTTTCAGCTATATGTCGAATAAATTTAGGTTCATTTCTTTTTCCTCTAAAAGGAGCAGGTGTCAAATAAGGCGAGTCTGTTTCCAATAGAATTCGTTCTAGCGGTACCTCTTTAAGCACATCCCTTAAACCTTTTGCATTCTTAAAAGTAATAACTCCGCCAAATGCCAGATAAAGTCCTAAGTCCAGGCATTCTCTCGCCATCTCTATACCGCTACCAAAACAATGCATTATACCACCCTTGATTCCGGGATAGTATTCTTTCAGTATCTTTAAGGTATCATCATCAGCCTCACGACTATGTATAACTACAGGTAAACCTAATTCTTTTGCCAATAACAATTGCTTTTTAAAAGCTTCACGCTGTATATCACGAGGCGAATTATCATAATGATAATCTAAACCTATTTCACCGATTGCAAGTACCTTTTCATCTTGGGCATATTCTTTTAGCTTTTCCAGAGCATCATCATCCACTTCACTTGCTTCATGTGGATGTACACCTACAGTTGCAAAGATAAATGGATACTCATGAGCCAGAACTACAGAACGCTTACTTGAAAGCATATCTGCACCAACATTTACTATATAAGATAATCCTTTATCCCAGGCCTCTGCTATAACTTCTACCCTATCTTTATTAAACTTTGGAAAATCTAAATGTGCATGTGTATCAATTAATGCCAATATTACCACCTCTATTAAATATTATTTATTAAAACTAATATATATTATTAGTTTTTAATTACTTTTACATAATTAATTTTTGTTTTACTTGCTATTCCTTATTATTTCTCTTGAATTCTTTTTTTACTAAGTAGACAAATATAATAGTAAAGAAAAAACCGAGAATTGTCAAAAGGGTATATTTAAATTAATTTAAATATACCCTGAAAGTTTGTTTTATAATATACCTAAAGCTAAGGCTATTCTTAATTTATCAATTAATAAGCCATCTTTAATTTGCTCTAAATCCAATTTTGCTTGAATGAGCTGTAAAGACATTTCTTGATACTGACTCTCTGTTATAGCACCTTGTTCCAATTGCCTTTGATAGAGTAATTCCTCTAACTCAGCCTTCTGTAGGGATAATTCTCTTGTTTTTAGCTTCATAGTGTTTACTCTATATTGCTCTTGAAGAGAATTCACCTGTATTTTAAGCTGATCCAAAGTATTATCATATTGTCTCTCTAGATTAATTAGTCTATTTTCCATACCTTCAATATTTAGATTCTTTCTACCACCATCATAAAAATCATATGAAACACCTAGGCTAAAATTGACACTACTCTTATCTGTAGCTCCAGAGTTATAATTATATCCAGCTGATCCATCTAACTTTATACCATCTTCTTTTTTCTGCCATTCTATTTCCTTTTCAACAAATTCTATATTCATAGCTAAATCCTTTAATTGATAACTATTTTCTACTAAAAGATTCTCTATATCTTCATCAGACAATTCAATTTCTATTTCTTTTGCTCTACTAGCAAGAGTATCTAAATGAGGATCTTGCTTATTAAAACTTAGTAATTTACTATCTATTCCTAACTCACGAGCAAAAGACCTTTTAGCTTGAGCATGAGTTATTCTCATCTGCTCAACTTGTATCTCTGCTTCTTTAACTGCAATTTCAGCTAGCAAAACCTGTTCCTGACCCGCTTCTCCCAATACCTTTTGTGCCAATACATTACTTAGGTTTTCCTGGGCTAAGTGATAACGCAGTTTTAAATTGCCCTGAGACTTTTCCATGCTAATAAGACTTAAATATTGCTCTAACCAATCAATCTCTTTTTCTTTTTTGATTTTCTCTAGTTCTTCTTCAGCTGTAATAAATTGATTATCTATCTGAATAAAACCCTTTTCAGTTTCTGTTGGTAAGAAAGGATAAAGACGCTTAGAAAGATTTAACCTAAAGCTATAATTATCTTTAATATCTCTATACTCAAAAGGCCTTTCATCACTTAAAAGCAATCCAGAGCTAATTGTTAAACCAGATAAAGTAGTTTTATTAGCTGATAATGAAAGATCCACATCTGTAGATTCTGGCCTTATGATCGGAGAATTAAAGGATGGCCCCTCTGTATTATGAGATATATCTCCATCAAAACCAAAATGCCAATCAAGTGAAGATTTCAAGATATTTCTTTCTCTTTCAAGATCACGGATAGCATCTCTTTTCTCTTGTACATCCTGATTGTTGTCCAAACCCATATTTATTAATTGCTCAAAAGAAAGTTCTGCTGCACTAATACTGATTGCTGATAATATTAAAACTAGTACAAATGCCAAAATTGAAATTCTTTTATCCATTATCTATCTCCACCTCCAGATCAAGTCCCATTTCCTGCTGTAATTGTAACTTACTTGTATAATAAGAGATTATAGAAGAAGTTAAATTATTTTTAGCATTATAAAGTTGTAATTCTGAACTTAATAAATTGTTTCTACTTAGAAGACCTGCTTCAAATTGCTCATTAATTATATTATAATGTTTCCTAGACTGGTGAAGGGATTTCTCTGCCATCTCTAGATTTTTTATACTTTGTTGATATTGAAAATGTGTATTTTTTAAGCTATTTTCTAAATTCTCTTCTTCTTGTTTCAGATTTAATATAGCTTTATCTACATCAATTTCTTTTTGCCTTAAATCAAGACCAGGAGTTCCAGAAACTTTTGCTCTCTCTAATTCACTTTTTGCCAATTCTAATTGTTTATCTCTCATCTCAAGTAAAGCGTTATTCTTAAAGCCAATTTCTAAAACTTCATTCTGATTTACTTCCCATAGTTCTGGAAAATTAAGCTCCAGAAACCTTATATTTATATCAACATCTACTGCTATTTTTTGATTCAATCTCCTTAATTCTTGTTCTCTTTCATATTTAATTCGCTCTAATCTATTACTTACAGATAAATATGTAGTTTCCTGCTCGAACAAATCAAGAGTACCTTTATAGCCAACTTCAACTTGTGCCTTGACTTCATCTACCCTGCGTTCTTCTAAAGCTAGCTCTTTTTCAGCAGTTTTAATATCTTGATCCCTCTTAATAATATCTATATAAGTAGCAATAATATCAAGAATAACACTATTCTTTATGTTTTTATAATTTTCTTCTGCCTGTATTAATTGTAACTCGCTCTGTAATTCAAATAAGCGAGAACTTTCCCTCAAATTACTCAATTCATTTTTCTTATAATTAATTCTTGCATCCTCTAGATTTAATTCTGCTAATTGCAAATCTAGATTATTCTCTAAAGCTAGCTCTATTATATCATCAAGTGCTAAGTCATTTTCAGCAGCAACAATTGTCATCGTAAAAATCATAGTTAAAAACAAAAGTAAAATCAACGAAACCCTCATTTTATCTAACAATAAAACCATCTCCTCTTATAATTTAGTTTAAGTAATAGTCTCACGTTCCATTATATAGTTTATATGGCTACACAAATCAATTATATCATAATTACAAGTTATATAATATTAAAATTATATTAAAACTTAAAGTCAAGGGAAAAATAGCAATCCATTCCCTCTAAGAACTTACTACTTTATTAACCATAGCGTAAAGCATCAATTGGATCAAGCTTAGAAGCCTTATATGCTGGATAAAAACCAAATACTACCCCAATAAACACAGTTACACCAAACGAAAGAAGTATAACCCAAGCAGGAATTGAACCCTGCCACCAGGGAAATGCAAAAGAGAGTCCAAAGTTTATTATAGTAGAAATAAGAGCTCCAATTATTATTCCAAGCATACCACCACTAATTGATAAGATAATAGACTCCAGCAAGAATTGTTTCTGTACTTCAGCAGTAGAAGCACCAATAGCTTTGCGAACCCCTATCTCCTTAGTGCGCTCTTTAACTGTAACTAACATAATGTTCATAACACCAATACCACCAACAAGCAATGATATTGCTGCTATGCCTGCTAATACATGGGTGAAAACATCTATAATATTAGTAACTAATTCTCTATCTTCTTCAGTACCCATGATGAAAAATCTAGATTCATCGCTCCTAGTAGTTCCATACTTATCATCCAAAAGAAATCTTGCCTGAGCCACAATATCCTCTTCTGACGTTATCTGCTGATCATAAGTAAGGTAAAAAGCATCTACATTTTCACTCCAATACCTCCAGGTATTGGCATAAGTGCTATGTGGTGTTAGAACTATTTCATCTGAAATAAATGTAGTATCTGCTGCCACACCTACAATACCAACAATAATGAATTTTTGCCCATCCAATAATATTTCTTCTCCTAGAAAAGAACTATGATCATTTGTATCAACAAGATTATCAATTACTCGTCGCCCTATTACAACTACATTTTCTTGATTACTAATATCACTTCCAGTAAGATTACGTCCATACTCTATGTGCAAACCATTTACATCAAGAAAATTCTCATCGGAGCCAATAATCCGATTTCTACGTTCATTATTATCTATTCTAACATTAGTATTAAGCATAAACATAGGAAGTACTATATCTACACCAAGGATAGATTCCTCAAGATATATTTTATCATCTAAGGAAAGTGTTCCCCGTTGTCTCTCTGGCAATCTCCATTCTGTTTGCACCATAACAAAATTAGTAGAAAGACTCTCATACTGCTCACCAACTACTGCCTGTGTACCACTTCCAAGAGAAACCAGTATAATCACAACACTAACACCAATAATAATCCCTAACAAGGTTAAGAAAGATCTAAATTTATTACTACTAACCCCTGTAAAAGAAAGTTTTATTCTATCTATATATTTCATCTAAGTCCTCTCCTTTCTATTCATAATGAAGAGCCTTTATTGGGTCTAACCTGGATGCTTTAGCGGCTGGATATATACCAAAAAACAAACCTACAAAAGAAGTAAACAATATGGACACAATTACTGACCAGGTTGGAACAGTAATATCTATATTAACAAATTCTCTAGCAAAATCTTGAAGCATATTGCTAGCAAAATAGCCCAAGAATATCCCTAATACTCCACCTACAAGACAAAGTATAATACTCTCAATAATAAATTGCAGCAATATATCACGCCTGTTTGCTCCAATAGCCTTACGCAATCCTATTTCTTTAGTTCTTTCAGTGATAATAACAAGCATGATATTCATTACACCTATACCAGAAACCAAAAGAGTAAAACTGGCAACACCAGTAAGCAAAATCATTAAAACAATACTAATAATACTTACCACTTCCATTATTTGCATAGTGAAATTGTATGATCTGAATTTTGATTCACCCTCATTTGTCAGCCCATGTCTTTGGTCTAATAACTCAATTATCCTTTCTTCAATAAGTTCTAGTCTATCAAGACTAGCAACACGAATAAATACTGGAAAACTATTATATGAATACATCCTTTCATAAACACTAATAGGTACAAAACCCATACCATCATTTGTAAGACCACCACTAAATAAGAGAGATTGATAACTCTTATCTGTAACACCTACAACAGTAAAAGAAACTCCATTAATTCTTACTCTTTTTCCAATTACTTCTTCATTCGGAAAAAGTTCTTCAGCTGTATCATATCCTATTACAATAACCTTATTTGAATCTTCTACATCAATCTCACTAAAAAAGCTCCCCTCTGATAAGTTCAATTCATAGAATTGCTTAAAAGCTGGAGTAGTTGCCATTATCTCTATTTCTTCTGTTTGATTCTTATATATAAATTCTTGATTCATTAGCATTACTGGGGCTATCGCAGTGATATCCTTGCCCATTTCCTCTTTTAAATACTTTATATCTTCATTTCTAATGTTTGCTAAATGGCGGTGAGAATCTGGATCCCAACGGCCTTGAACCTGAATCAAATCTAAAGGAACTATTGATTCCAATTCCTGAATTGCATATGTCTCAGCTCCATGTACTACAAAGATAATTACAATTACAGCTGCTATACCAATAATTATCCCAATTAAAGTCAGCAAAGTCCTTACTTTATTATGATATATCTCTGATAGTGCCAGGCGGATATACTCACCTAGTTTCACTTGAGCCACCTCCACCCGCTGCTTTATCCAGGATCTCTTCCTTTATAATTTTACCATCCTGAAAATGTACAACTCTATGAGCATGGTGTGCAACATTTTCATCATGTGTTACCATTACGATAGTAATGCCTTTCTCGTTAAGAGAAGTTAATATCTTTAAAATTTCTTTTTCTGACTCCGAGTCAAGATTACCTGTAGGTTCATCAGCTAATATAATATCAGGGTCATTTACTAAAGACCTTGCAATTGCAACACGCTGCCTTTGACCACCGGACAATTCATTTGGCCTATGATCAACCCTATCAGCCAAACCTACATCAGCTAAAACCTTTTTAGCTACTTCATCTCTCTTTTTACGATTTAAACCTTTGTATATCATAGGCTGTTCCACATTTTTAAGAGCCGTTAGCCTGGGTAAGAGATTAAAAGTTTGGAAAATGAATCCTATATTTTGGTTTCTTACCTTTGCTAATTCTTTATCACTCATATTACTTACATTTGTACCACTCAATATATATTCCCCAGATGTAGCTGTATCCAAACAGCCTAATATGTTCATCAAAGTAGATTTACCAGAACCTGATGGCCCCATAATAGCCACAAATTCTCCTTCGCTAACAGAAAAAGATATTTTTTTTAAGGCCTCAACAGCTATTTCACCCATACCATATACCTTAGTTAAATCCTTAACCTTTATCATTTACTTCACCTCTATCTTTTCTGTATTATTAATTACCTGCTCTTACTGCTGTTCCGTCTTCTAAGTTTACAAGAATAGTATAAGGACCTATAATTATATTTTCTCCCACTTCAACACCTATAACTTCAACCTGACCAAGGGTTCTTAAACCTGTTTCAACGAATCTTTTCTCTGCCTGGCCCTCATTTAGAATAAAGACATATTTCTCATCTTCTCCCAAAATAGCTAATGATGGTACAGAAATTACATTATCCTTATGCATAGTAATGATTTCTGTATCAACATGCATACTAGATAGAGTTTCCCCAAAACCCAGAACTCCAATCTTTCAACAGCCTTAACATATCAA
>JBBJJH010000032.1 GCA_037623315.1 Halanaerobiaceae bacterium ANBcell28 | reverse complement strand
CATCTCCACCTAAATCAAAGATTTAGGTGGAGTTTTCTTGAGGCTTTTTGATAAAAAAAAGCCCATAATGGGCTATGATTGTAACCTGGCAATCATAGTTATTTCTCGATAACCTTAGACCCATAGCTTTGTGCCCCTATTTTTCAATAGGTTTACCCACATTTAAAATATTTTAAGTTGTATATTCATTATACAGTTATTCAGGTAAAGATGCAAGCTTGTTAGAATTATAGTTAATACTGCCACCCCAAGCATTAATAATAAAATAATACCTGCTGGCATCCTAATTATACAAGTAATTCTATTAACCACACTATAAGCTGCTGCCTTAACTAAATCAAGTTTCCTTCAACTATATTTATATTACAATTTAATCCTTAATTTCTAAATGAACTTCTCGAGCACCTTGAAAAAATTTTACTAATATTCTTGGAATAAAAGGTATTATTCCCAGAGCAGCCAGAGACAATATAACACCTGCTGTTAATAAATCAGAAAGCCTTTTTATTTCTGTTATCTGACTTCCAGCATTAATAAATATAAAAATACCAGGGAGCATGCCTATTAAACTAACCCAGTAATAAGTACTAGCCTTAATGGAAGTTAATCCAAAAAAAGAATTTATAATAAAAGAAGGTACTAATTCATTAACTCTTAGCAAGAATAAGAGCTTTGCTCCATTTTCTCTAGAAATCTTATCAATTCTAGAAAACTGTTTTTTGTATTTTTCTTTAAAGTAGTCCTGAAAAGCATAACGGCTTAAAAGAAAAATAAGCAAAGAGCCAAAACTTACTGATAATGTAACAAGTAGAAAAGCCAAGAAAAAATCAAATAATGCTCCGACAAGAACCGTTAAAGCACCACCGCCTGGAATAGATACAAGCGCAAAGAAAAAGCGTAATAGAAAGAAAAAAAATACTGCCAGGAAAAAATTTTCAGCAACAAAAAACCTAAGCCGTTCTAAATTACTTTGAATCCAAGTTAAATCAAGCTGCTTATCAATTATATAAAAAGACATTATAATCATTACGCATATCATAAAAGCAAACTGTATAATTTTTTTCTTTGAAATATCTGAAATTAACTTAGCCATTACATACCTCCGTGTTTTTGCAAGTCGTTTGCATCTAGAGATAGTATATAATACTATTGCTGAGATTGTCAATAATTAGAGTTTGGTAGACAGAAACACGTTATTAGATGCTCAAGAAAATCCAGAAGAATACAAAAACCTTGTAGTTCGTGTAGCAGGATATAGTGCTTTATTTACTACCCTATCAAAATCATTACAAGATAATATCATTAGAGGTACTGAACAAGGATTTAAAGAAGAAATATGTATTATTTAATGGCAAACATAATACCTCCTAATAAGGAGCATATGAAAATGTTAAAGAAAACAGTGGAAGATAATACAGATATTATATGCCAAATTGGTGGTTAAACGAATTATATCTTTGAAAACCTTTTAAAAAATAAATTACGTAAAAAAAAAACAATAAAAACAATATATTATACTGATATATCACAGAAAATAATAATTTAATTATAGCTTTAATAAAAAATAAATTCACATTTTCCAAAAAAATAACTTGAAATCAAAGATAAACCATGTTAAGATATTACTAATTAAAATACTTATATAAACTAAGGGGGAAAAATTAATGAAAAAAGTTCTTATGGTATTGTTAGTTGCAATGTTGGCTTTAAGTTTAGGGGTAAGTACTTTAGCTGGTCCTAGCGATGATGCTATTGTGCTTGAAGATTTTTCTAGTGAAAATAATGAAAGCGTTTGGGGTAATTGGAGTCCTTTCCATGCTTCATTTAGAATCACTGATGAGGAAGAATACACTAAGGATAGCGATAGAAGCTTGGTAATTACAAAGGCTTCTGAGTACCGTCAATCAAATGCTAGCCTTCATAACACTCATGAAAATTGGGATTTGCTAATTGAAAACAATACGATTGGTTTCTGGTTGTATGTTGAAGATTATGATAATATTTACGAAAATGAGTGGGCAGTATTCTTAGCTCCTCATGATCAAGATGGCGAATGGATGGGTTCAATTCTAAATGTGAGACAATCTGAGCTAGAGCCAGGATGGAACTGGGTTGAAACCTGGATTGACTCCATTTATGGTGATGTTGGTTCATTAATGTTTGGATTCAACCATTATGCACCTGAAGATGAAGATGGCAATATAGATATGGATAATGTATTTACTTCTGTTTATATTGACTCAATCTATGTTTGGTAATTTGTAAATAGTGTACGGAACTTAAAGTGGGTATCTCAAATTGAGACACCCACTTTTTTTATACAAAATTATACTTATAAATTAATATGCTTTAATCAAAAGAAAATTAATATACCACTTTAATCTTCACTTCCATTTCTACTGGTATAATCCCATCATCTGCAATAAACGTAATTGTATAAGGCTCATCACATATATCATCACTAGTAGGTGTCCAGGTAAAAGTACAGGTTTGACCAGGAAGAAAAGATGAAGTATCAAAATTAGCTCCCTCGGGCAATTCATCAGTTTCTAAAGTCATAGGTTGATTAATACCCTGTACTGTAAAATCCTTAACTGCAAGAGACTCATTATAAATCTTTCCATCTGTTTCTCTCTTTGAAGTTTCAAAAGCAGGCTGTCTAGCCACCACATCAAAAGAAAGTGTTTCTCCAGCTCTAACACACTGATCTGAAACCCCTAGAAAGAATGGTCGAAATACAGTCTGTGGCAAAGGATAATCTTCTGTTGAACAGCTGAAATTATAATTATTTTCAGGAATAGCCACAGTTTCATAAGAATATAAGCTATCTTTTGGAGTTCCTGCTGCAGGCGAATTGACCTCTACATATCTAATAGACAAGTCATCGTCAATCTCTACATCTTCAACAAAGCTTGTATGATATGGATAATCTGGCACATATTCCAGACCAGCAGGCCTTTTAAAAGAATTCTTAACACATACTACTTCTTCTACATTTTCTGCATGACTAGCGTTAATATTCTTTAGCTCACCACCCACTACATCATCAAGAACAATTGGATATCTAGTATCTTCTACAATATAATTCATTTCAACATTTTTCAAATATAAATTCTCAACATGCCTTACATATAGGCCATAAGCAGGTAGTATCCCCCAATTACTAGGTTCTGGATAGACTTCTGGAAGCTCTGGTATATTAAACGGTGCATCAATCCATTTTTGTAATTTTGGATCCCATTCTACTCGAGGTAGTAAACCTTCATTTTTCAAGAAAAAGGTGTTAATAAGCCAGGGTAACGATTGAATACTACCCTCTCTTTTCCCTTTCTCCATATACTCCCAGTTCGTATTTAATTGACGTTGCTCCACAGCATGCTTTAAACTTAGACCACCACGATATTCAACTTTTATATTCTCTATACATACATTCTCAATACGATTAGCAACAAGTCCCATCAACTCGATTGGGTAACGGGGATCTGCATTTTTGACTTTAATGTTGCGGATAATAATATCATGAACATAGGCAATATGATCACTTCCACTTGCGTTTGCATAAAGAACAAGTTCACTTTCCTTTACTTCCTTTTCATAATCAGGTATATACTTCATCGAGGAATTATCGTATTTAAGAGCATAAAATCTTCCGTTTTCTTCATGATAATTTGCAGAATTCAATTTGCAAGGTTTCTCATGATCGACAATTTGAAAATAAGAATGTCCATCCACTGATACTTTCCGTGTTCGATAATAAGAAGGTATATAACGTTTTGCTGGATAGGCCTGATAAGCTTCCTTAGCTGGAAGCACCCAGTTTAGATTATCCAATCGCACATTATTTTCTGCATCTTTAGGAGGTATAATCTCTTCATTTATGGAATTTCCTGTTACAGGATAGCGACCACGGTCACCAACTTTTATAAAAATAGGTGAGCTACTTACATCCTCTAAAGAGGAATCCTCAAAGATAATATTACTTAAATCTGCTCCATCCACAGCTTCTAATGCAAAACCTCTAGAACGTTTGAAATGAACACGACGCACTGTAACACGATCATATCCACAGGTAGATTCTGTTCCAAGCTTAACGCGAGCAGTAGGACCACAACGATCTGTTGCAACTTGTTTATCTGTAGTATATTCACCTGTATAAACAGAACCCATATCATATCCACTAACATTGCAATCTTCTATCAATACATTTTTTAATGGATTGAAAAAACCACCACCATATGAAGCTTTCATAACAATAGCATCATCAGTTAATGAATTAAAAGTAGAGTTTAGTATAGTAACATTCTGACAGCAATCTACATCAAAAGCATCCCGGTTCGTATCGACTAAGATATTATTTGCAAATAAATTTTCTACAGAGTTAGCAATAATAGCAAAATGTCCACCTGCAAGTATGGAAAAATCACATAAGGCAACATTTTTACATCTTAATAATGCAATCCCCTTATTACCAAACCATTCTCCCTGATGGCCAACTTCATTACGCTTTTCAGGCTCAAGGGGATCTCCCCCCATTAAAACATTCTCTAATTTTCCTTCATCATTTAAAAAACTACCATCTATCAGACCAGGCCCATAAATCATCACATCTTGAATATCTGCGCCATAAATCAAACTATTAGCAAAATATGTATGACCATGGTCTTGCAATCCAACGTAAAGATTTACTTCTGGTTCTTCATAATTACCGCCTTCCCCTATTTGTAATTCATATGAATTCTCTATATCTGTTCTTGCAGCATGAAGAACACTACCTTTTGATAAATACAAATTGACAGCACTCATTAGGTGAATTGTGTAAACTCTAAAATCACCCTTTGGGATAATAACTGTACCGCCTTCCTCAGACGCTTTTTGAATTGCATTATTAATCGCCTTTGTGTTCTCTAATGGCGACTTGTCCTCACCTGCCCCGAAGTCCCGAATATCGTATTTTCTTTCTTCCTTTAATAAATAACTTTCATTAAAAGGACATCCTGTAGCCTCAATTACTTCAAACATAATAACCTCCTGTCTAGATTAACTAGCATATAATCTAAGTATTTGATATTCCTTTTGACTCAGTCACTATAGCACATTTTATTTGTTTTTGCAAGTTTTTCTGTGTTTTTCTATCTTTTGTTCTTTCTTCTTATAATATTATCTGTAAAAACACAATATTTATAAAGGTTTTTCAACTTAATTATTGAAATCATTTTTCCCATTCATTAAAATAATCTTCACTCTTTTACAAACAATAGCAGCAAAAAATAAGTCTCCCTTCACATAATATTAAGGTCTTCATATATTATAATATTATGAGAATTTAAAGCTTGATGAATGGGGGAAGTAATATGTGTAGTGAGTTTTTATTGCCAGGTCAAAAAAATATTAAAATATCCGGGCGTACAATGGATTGGGCTGATGATTTCCAATCTGCTTTTGTGGTAGTTCCACGAAATAAGAAGGTTTATAGCTTGCTTGATGGAGATAAAAAGAATCCTTTTAAAGAAGGTATGTGCTGGAAATCAGACTATGGTTACGTCGGGATTAATGTTTATAATTTGCCGATCTATTTTGATGGGATAAATGAAAAAGGTTTATCAGCAGCTTTATTAGCTTTACTGGATACTGAATATCCAGAACCTGATCAGGATATACAAAAAAATATCTCTATCATTTTCCTTTTGCAATATGTTTTAGGGAAATGTAAAGATGTTGAAGATATTAGAAATTTTATAGATCAGGTAACCATCTGTAATTTAACTTTAGGTCTGCCAATTAGAAAAAACGTTCATTTTATTGCACATGATGCCAATGGTGATAGTATAGTACTTGAAGCAGAGGGTGGTCAAATTAAGGAATACCATAACGAAGATGCTGCTGTAATGACTAATTCCCCCTTTTTACACTGGCATTTAAAAAATATGAGAAACTATTGCAACCTGACAAATGAAACTTTATCATTTGGTAGTCGAGTGCCCTTCTCCGCCGGTAGTGGTATGCTTGGACTTCCAGGAGATCCTTTACCTCCTTCCCGTTATGTTCGCTTATCTCTACTAAGAAACTACTCACCAGTAAGCCAAAACGTTAATGAAGAAATACAACAAGCTTTTCACATTATTAATAATGTTGCTCTAGTTAATGGTCAAAAGAAACCTGGAGACCACACCCAGTGGGAAGTAGTGAGAGACCACATAAATAAAAGGTACTATTATAGATCTAATCAAAATCAATCTGTCAGATTTATTGACTTAAAGAAAATTGACTTTAGTGGTCATACACAGTACACACCTATACCAGTTACTAAAGGAAATTTGTATGAAGACGTGACAACACGATTTATTAATAATTAACTCAAACTTCGCAGTTAATTTCATATTAGATTTCCTGGTTAGCCATATGCTGAATGAACGTTCAAAAAGCTCCAGCACCGCATGGAAGGATATGAATGGTTAACAAAATATGTCTGAACGTAGCGTAGCGAAGTGAGTTTATTTTGTTAATGGCTAAGAAATTATCCGCTGTCATAAATCGCTGCTAATTTCTGGCATCAAGAAATTCACATTATTAAAAAAGATGGCAAAGCCAATTTGTTATCATATCCTGGAAGAGGAGCTGCGTTTTTAAGCTTTTTTCGTGAATGAAGTATATGGCTAACCAGGCTTTAAGCGATAATTTCATGTGCGAAGTTTAAGTAATTAAATTAAACATTAACCCTCATTGTTTTAAAAGCATAAAAACCCTCATACCTACTAAAAGGGCTAAGGGCTCTTATCTTATTATAACTTATTATTTGCAAGTTCCTTTTTCTCCTTCAATTGCTGTCTTAATTACCGATGAATCAATACCTGCAAGATCTTTAGAACAGGTACGGGCCATTACTGCAGATAGTTCATCTGTCATTTCTTCAATCTTTTTCTCTACCCCACTGGCTCCATCATCACTAAGTGCTTTCATTAGTCCACGGCCTACTGAAACTGCATCAGCACCAAGTGCTAATGCCTTAAAAGCATCCATTCCACTGTATAAACCACAATCAACAAAAATTGGTATTCTGGAATCTACTAGCTTAGCAATTTTAGGTAGAATCATGAGAGGAGGCACTGCAAAGTCTTGAATCCCATGATGATGAGAAACCACAATACCTTTCGCCCCTGCCTCAATACATTTATAAGTATCCTGTTCACTTAGTACTCCTTTTATGACAAAGGGTAATTTTGTCGCCTTAATAAAACTCTTAATTTCCTCAAGAGTTTTACTGGACATTTGAAAATCCAAAACATTGTCATAACGTCCCTTATGATTAAATGAATGGTCAATATCCATACCTACAGCTAAAGCTCCGCACTTTTCAGCATGTTCTATTTTATCAAAAATCATATCATTATCAGCATATGGCTTAATTATTTTTATAGTTTTTGCCCCTGTTGCTGTTATGGATTCCAGTTCAGCCTTATCTCCCATTCCGGCCCACATTACTGCATTAGCAGCAACAGCTCCCTTAGCCAATTCACTCATTCCATTTGGATGACAACTATCAAGATGTGATAGAGCAGCTGTCATAATAGGTGTGGAAAATTTTTCTCCATAAAGCTCAAAAGTAGTAGATGGTATTACAGAATCAATATAGCGCAGTTCAATTAGCAATGAATCAAAGTAATCACGTGTGATTTGATTAGAGTTCCCTGGTCTAGTTTCTTGTGTCATTTTTATCTCCACCTTATTATTTTATTTTTTATCTTATTCATCTGCTTTCATAATTCTATAAGTTCTTGTATGAATTCTTGAATTATATATTTTCCTACAAGACGGTAAAGTCTGAACACTCATATTTTATCATAATAGTGATATAGACACAATTTTTACCTTGCTTTTAAACTAATTCTTTTATTCTACTTTAGCCACATGTTTCCTTGCTTGGTAATCATCTATAATCACTAAATCAAAATAATGGGATCTAAATCTGATTTTATTAACATTCGTTAATATTACTGAGTTAATTTATACCGATACTGTTCTATACCTGGAATTGTATAGACCTCCCTGTATCCTGCATTTACAAGTACTTGTGCCGCTATGGAACTCTTATAACCCTTTTGACAGTATAAGATTATCGGAGTATCCTTGTTAGCAGATACCGTATATGGATTATTTGATATATCACCTAGTGGTGTACAAATACTCCCCTTTATGTGCCCTGTTTTATATTCCTCATTCGTCCGTACATCTATAATTATTACCTTGCTATCATTTAAGATTAGTTCTCTTGCTTCATCAGGGTGTAGATTTTTAATCTTAAAAGCTCTGAGCTCTTTCTGAGGAATACGCTGTCCCCTATCAAGCATTCTTACTACAACTGCGGAAGCTTCAGCACGAGTTAACTTACCCTTTAGATCAAAGACCTTATTCTCATTTTTGAGCATTATGCCTTTCACATACACCTGGGCGATATGCATAACACAAGTACGACAGCTGTATAAGTCCTTAAGATTTTTAGCTGCCGACCATTCATCCTCATCTCTTTCTCCGAATTCAGTTAAAAGGACTTCATGAACTATTCTTGCAGCAGAACGACGCTCAATCGGGTTGTTTATATTTGTCATATCATAGTCCTCTATTATACCTTTATGTAAGGCATAATCCATATATCCCGATGAGCAACCATCACGGCTTGGCTCTATTTTTCCTTTACTACTTCTAATTACCCATCTTACAAAATCTTTAGTAGTAAGCTTATCATCGGGATGAAATAAACCATCATTCTGCCTCTGAATAATACCACGTTCTGTTAAATCTAAAATGTAAGCTTTAGCCCAATGATTTTCTATTTCAGCAAATTCTATATTATTCACTATGTTTTTCATATTACAAATCCTTTATAGGTAATTTAAGCTACTAGCTTTATGCTTTATAATTGAACTCTCAGTGGTCACAGTAGAAAATATTTATGGTATTTAAATTGGAGTAACCCTTAAAGTTACATTGTCATAGGCATCAATACCTGTAACAGAGAAAACCCCTGAACTGTTCTTAGTATTCTCACCTGACCACAAATTTTTTATGAAATAACTTGCAGCATTTTTAAATTTATCAGTATCAATCATTTTATTCCCAATATAATTTATAATGCACCTTAGATCAACTGAATGCTCATTACTATCTCTTAAGTCACTCAAATTTATAAAAGACAGTGCAATATCTCCGTTGGCAAGAGGCTTTGCAAGAATATCAACACGCTTGTTATTAGCTATATAAGCAGTATCAGGATTGACATTATCGAGAGAGCAGTAAATTCTTTTTGCCTGAATACCGAGGGCGTCCTGATTCAATGCAATCAAGTTTTCATTTGCTATAACATTCCAAATTTCATCGCCCTTTTTAACACGCCTTAAATCCATTCCCAGCATAAGAGGAGAATTCATCATACACCACATAGTCATATGAGTTTTATTCATGGTATTTGTTATTCCCTTCATACCGATTACAAGCATATCTGGATCATTCCATCCCTTGTCAAGTCCAGCAAACTCGTCCATAATAACCGCCTTATTGTACTGAGATGTTATACTTGCAGTATAATCTCCACTCCAGGAAGCCTTGCCTGGATCTCCGTCAGAACCTACCTCAAAGGTAATATCATTTAGAATACGCCATGAATCTCCCACCTTATATCCCCAGTTTTGTGGCTGTGTTTTACCCCATTCACAAATGGAAAGTACAAGATCATGGTCAGGATCAGCTTTATTAAAGCCATCAAGTAATGCCGCATATGAATTGAGGGTATTTTCCTGCCTTCTGTGATTCATAAGACGTATGATATTTTCCCCTTTGTTTAAAGATATAGTTATCTCTTCTGAATCTCTAAAGTTAGTCGTACTATCTGTAAGAGGAAGCAAATTATCAAAATACCTTGTTTCATTATCTGCGTTTCCCACTGCAAGCTGAAGCCAACGTCCTGTTCCAAGCTCTTCACCGCTTGCATAATTAACGATTATGGAATATTCTCCTGCAACCGGAGCGTTCACAGTGAATTCAAGTTCAGACCATAGGTCACCAACAGGACTTACATCTCCATGTGTTCCGTCCAATGTACCGATATTTGACACATAGTCGTTGTCGTTTTTAATAGCGCCTTCTCCTGTAAGTACACCATCCTTAACAGCATTTAAAGTTGTTTTCAATCCTTCTCCAGAGACTGTTATGCTTCTGATATTGGGAGCATAGGTATATTTTGTGTTTGTTTCATCTGAAAACGTAGCATTATCCCAAAGGTAGTAACAATTATCAACCTTTATAAAGTCAACACCCCAATTGATATAAGACTTTGCATCCACATCCTCGTAACCACAGGTACCTACAGCAGAGCCTGCACAAAGATGTGTACCTATATCGTTGTACATACCGAAACTAAGTCCCTTACTATGTATATAGTCAGACAATGCCTTAAAGCCGCTTGGAAATTTCCGGGGTTCGTTTGAAAGTAATCCATCTACCCGCTCGGACTTATAGCAACCGTCATCTAGTACTATATACTTGAATCCCAAATCAGCTAATTCCAAATCAATAAATGCATCGGCCATTGCCTTTGTAAGTTCCTCGTTGTTTTTACTACCAAAGGCATTCCAACTGTTCCAACCCATAGCTGGGAGCCGGCCCTTCTTTTTATCCAAAAGCACCTTAGCGTTTAAGAATGCAGGAAACATATAATCAGGGTCCGTAATCTGCTCTGGTGTTGTTCTTGATGTTTTCATAACTTAACCTCCTAGTATAATTAAAATATATCATCCATTATATCATCCATAACTCTTAAATTTTAATCTTATTTTTTACTCATTATCCGATTTTTTTGCCCATATAACCTCACCATTACCTGTTATCCCACTAAGAGCAGTACATTCTTTGCAATTTTCATAATCATAGGCAGTAAATACATATGTTTTTTCTGGTATAAGGTTTTTGGGGAGTTTTGACACAATAGATTCAGCCATAGTATTCTTGTCATTTTTAAACAGAATCCACTCCCAATCTATATCTAGCATTTCCTTTTTGCTTGATAACTTTGTTACTGTTGAATCCTCACCTGCATATGGCTCCGGTGAGAATATTGGCCAAGCATCAAGAAAATACATTCTTCTAATAAGCATATAATGCATCTTAAAAGACTGTCTATCCTTTTCCTGTTTACAGAATATCTGAGCACCATCTCTAACATGATGTACAAAAAAATACTCCTCCTTTTCTGGCGCATAGAAGGGAACACCATGTCCTGGACCTCTAAAGCCAGCAAACTCCCAAGCTTCTCTGTCATTTCCCGCATAAGGATGAGAAGCTTTGAAATGATAGCTTCCTGCCATCTTCATCCCAAGAGCATTGCCAAGCATACTTTCTCCCTTGTAATCAAGATATGGTCCTCTGATATCTTTACTTCGGCCCACTCTTATATCATAATCATCACCAAGCCAACCATATGAAAGGAATAAGTAATAATACTTTGTTTCTGAATTGTATATAATAGCCGCTCCCTCTGGCCCATCGATATATGAATCCACTGGTTTCCTGGCAATACACTCTCCCTGATAATGTTCGTCTGGATTTATAGGCATTCCAGTTTTTCTATCAAGTTCCTTAATGAATATACCACCAAAGAATGAGCCATATATAAAGTACTTTCTTCCATCAGGAGTATCACAAACATGAGCATCTATAGCATTAGGATCTGTGTCTGGTGTATTCCAAGTATCCATTACAACACCCCTATTTTCAAAAGGGCCCTCTGGATCCCTGGCCACAGCAAGCCAGATTCTCGACTCAGAACTACCAAAGGCTTTGGTTGCTGAATAATAGATCCGATATTCTCCATCCACATACTCAGTATATGGAGCCCAAAATCCAGATGTAGGGTCAAATCCCTCTCCATTATCACGCCCCTCAGCAATAGCCTCATCTGATAAAGCCCATCCTAGAAATTCAAAGTTGATAAGATCTTTGCTCTTTCTAATAGGTATACCTTGATGATAGTTTGATACTATAGCAGTGTCTGTACTATAGGAATAGTATGTTTTACTAACAGGGTCCCACATCATAGATGGATCATGGGACTCAAAATATGGGTTTAAATCTCTGTTATGATTGTTTAATTGAAATCCAGGTTTCATATTCTTTTCCCTCTTTCATTTTAAGTTAGTTCCGCTAAATTCAGTAAACAAGGAAACCCCAAGGGGTATCGCTGTTTTAATGCATCAAAGATGATACGGTTCACCGTGTATAATCTTAAATGCCCTGTATACCTGCTCTAGAATGATCAGTCGTGCCATTTGATGGGTAAAGGTCATATGTGACATAGACAGGCGGAAATCAGCCTTATTAAGCACCTCTTTGCCTAAACCAAGTGCTCCCCCTATGATAAAAGTAATACTGCTATTACCCTGGATCTGCAAATTCTTAATAGATTTAGCCAGCCCTGTAGAAGTCATCGGCTTTCCCTTAACATCCAGCGCTATAACATAAGTACGCTCAGTTAAAGATGCTAAAATTCGCTCCCCTTCTTTTTTCTTAACTATCTCTTGCTCTGCTTTAGATGGATTAGTAGGAACTTTTTCATCAGCAATTTCATTAATATTTACTTTTGTATAAGGCTGTAACCTCTTTAAAAACTCAGCAATACCCTCATCTATATACCCTGTCTTAATCTTACCTACAGCAATAATATTTATTTCCACTTTGTGCTCCTTCATTAAATATTTTAATAAGTTTCGATTTTAATTAAATTCAATGCCCATGCTTAGCCATTTGCTGAATGAGCGTTCATAAAGCCCCAGAACCACATAAAAGCTTATTAATGGTTAAGAAAATATGGATAAACAAGGCTTACCCCACTTCAAAAAGTTGAGTTGGCTTATTTCGATAAGTGTACTCTAATTCTAAATCTTCACCAATTACAAAACCCTTATCTTCCAAATTGTTTTTAGCTGTAATATATGCCAACTCTGGTTTATTGTTATCTTTACTTAAATGAGCCAATAATATGCGCGGAAAATTACTACCTACAATGCGAGGCAAAAGATCCGCAGTATCATCATTTGATAAATGACCTTTTTCACCCTTTATCCTATTCTTTAACGGCCATGGATAAGATCCTGACATCAACATTTCAAAATCATGATTAGACTCAATTATTAACAAATCGAGTGCTTTTAAACATTCTTCTATTTCCGTAGAAACATACCCCATATCAGTAGCATGTCCAATTCTCTTGTTTCCACAAGTAATAATATAACCAACTGGGTCGGCAGCATCATGAGATATAGAAAAAGGAGAAACTCCTAGATTTCCCAGCATAAAATCTCCCTTAAAGACCTGACAATTATAGGGCTTTATCTTACCTAACTTTTTTTCAGATCCATTCCAGGTTAAATCGTTAGCATAGATAGGTAAGTCATATCTTCTAGATAAAACCCCTACCCCTTTAATATGATCAGAATGCTCATGAGTAATTAAAATAGCATCTAAATCATCAGCAGATACATCAATTTTCGACAATCGTCTTTCTACTTCTACACCACTTAAACCAGCATCAATTAATAGACTAGTCTTGTCATCACTAATATAAATGGCATTCCCTGAACTACCACTTGCCAATACTGAAACTTTTAAATTCATTATTTCACCACATTTCTTGCAGGATTTTTTTATAATAAGGAGAAAATATATATTAACAAAAGAAAAGAACAAATTAAGCTATTTCATTATATATTTATACTAAAATCATCAATCGTTTAAACTTTATTAACAATTATAGTAATCTTTAAAAAAATAGTCTAAATTATACCAAAATACACCGGGCCAGACAGGAGGCAAAAAAATGATCAATGTAATGGTGGTTGATGATTCCTCTTTTATGAGGCAAATCTTTAAAAAAACCATCGAAGAAAACCCAAATTTAAATGTAATAACAACAGCGGGAGATGGCATAGAAGCACTTGAAAAACTAAATGAACATCAAGTAGATGTAATAACATTAGATATAGATATGCCAATAAAAAATGGTTTAGAAACACTTAAAGAAATCATGAATCTTGAAAAACCCATACCTACCATTATGGTAAGCGCCATGAATGATAAAGAAACAGTAATGACAGCTCTCGAATTAGGAGCTTTTGATTTTATACCAAAACCTGCTGGATCTATTAGCCTTTCTATTGATCAAATCGAAGATAATCTTATAGAAAAAATAAGTGTAGCTGCAAATCTCAAAAAGATACCTTTTAGCAATATCAAAACAATAGAACCTTATAATGATAAGATATCAAAAAAAGCCTTAAGAAGCAAGTACCCAATTATAGTTATTGGAACCTCCTCTGGAGGTCCAAAAGCTTTGAGCGCTCTATTACCAGTATTTCCAGCAGATATTCCTGCTGCAATACTTATCGTACAACATATGCCGGCCGGATTTACTAATTCTTTTGCCAAAAGACTAGATCAAGAATCCTCAATTCATGTTAAAGAAGCTCAAAACAATGATCAAATAGAACCTGGTCTAGCTATAGTAGCACCTGGTGATTACCATATGGAAGTTACTAAAGAAGGAAAAATAGTATTAATGCAAACTGAAAAAAAATGGAGTGTCCGCCCTTCTGTAGATCATACACTTATATCAGTTGCTCAAAACTTCAAAGAAAGAGTAATAGGTGTTATACTTACTGGAATGGGTCGTGACGGATCCGAAGGCATGGAAGCTCTTAAGAAAAATGGCGGCTATGGTTTGGTTGAAGATGAAAGTACAGCATTAGTATACGGTATGCCTTCTGCTACTATAAAAACCAATGCCTATGATGAAATATTACCATTAGATCAAATCCCTTACAAAATAATAGATTTACTCGAAAGGAGATAGCAAATGAATTTAAACTTCGATGATTTTAAAAACAGAGCTACCGAAATTTTAAATCTTAATTTAAGCGGCTATAAAATTAAAAGAGTAAAACGTAGAACAGATAGCCTTATGAGACGACATGAGATAAAGGACTACAGTGAGTGTTTGGATCTATTAGAAAATAATCAAAAATTTAAAGCAGCATATTTAGATCATTTTACAATAAACACCTCCGAGTTTTTTCGAAACCCGGAAAACTTTAAATACTTAGAAGAAAAAATCTTAGCAGAACTGTTTTCCAAAAAACAAAAAATTAAAATATGGAGCGCTCCTTGTTCTAATGGTTCTGAACCTTATACTATCTCAATTTTATTAGACGATGGTAAATATCAAAAAGATAGATATCAGATATTAGCTAGTGATTTAGATGTCAACATTCTAAACGCTGCTAAAAACGGGCTATACAATAGCAATGCAGTACAGAATGTACCCGATAATTTACTAAAAAAATATTTTACAGAAGTAAATGAAATGGGGAAAAAATTTAAACTAAGTAAAAAAATTATTAATAATGTTAGCTTTGAGAAAAAAGATCTTATAAATGAATCCTTTGAAAAGGGCTGGGATTTAATTCTTAGTAGAAACTTTTTTATATATCTTACAAACGATATTAAAGAAGAACTAACTAGAAAATTTGCTAATGCTTTAAATCCAGGATCTTATTTATTCCTGGGCAACACCGAATTTATATTCAACCCACAAGAATACGGGTTAGAAAAAGTATTCTCATCTTTTTATAAGAAGAAAGAGTAATATTATATTTCTTTATTATTCTCTTCTTCCCAACTAAGATGATAAATTAAACTAACAATACCCACTGCCAGGTCTTCATTACGAACTTTTATCTCCTCAGGTAATATAAGCCTGGTAGGGGCAAAATTCCAAATTGACTTAATACCAGCGCTAACCATATCTTCAGCAACTTCCTGGGCAGCTGGAACTGGCACTGCCATAATTCCCACCTTGATCTCCTTATCTCTAACTGTTTGTTTCATACCTTTAATACTCTTTACTGTAATATCTCCAACTTTATTACCTATCTTCACCAAATCAGTATCAAAGACCTCAGTAATTTCAATACCCATCTTATTAAAACCATCATAATTAACTAAAGCCCTACCAAGGTTTCCGGCCCCAACTAAAACTGCAGGCCACTGCCTATCAACCCCTAATATCTTACCAATAGATTTTCTCAAAACATTAATATCATAACCTACACCTCGACGACCAAATTCACCATAATAAGATAAATCTTTTCTTACCTGTGTAGAAGGTATACCCAAACGTCCACCTAATTCTTTTGAGGAAACAACATCAAATTCATGAAACCTAGATAGAGAATCTAAACAACGATAGTAAAGAGGAAGCCTTTCCACAGTTGCTTTTGGAATATAATTACGATCCTTCATATTTATCCACCCCTTAAAAAAATTAAACTTAGTCCCTAATAATAACTAATAACTTAATAACTCCTGTATATCTTCCCATGTAATATTTTCTGTCATAGTATCACGATCTTCTATAACACTATCAAAAACTCGCTCTTTTCTTTCCTGCAACTTTAACATTTTTTCTTCAACTGTCCCGCGTGTAATTAGCTTATATACCAAAACCTTCTTTTCTTGACCAATTCTATGTACCCGGTCTGTAGCTTGCCTTTCTACCATAGGGTTCCACCAAGGATCAACATGGATTACTATATCAGCAGAAGTTAAATTTAAACCAACTCCACCAGCCTTAAGACTTATCAAAAAAACTTTAACTTCAGATGAATTGTTAAAATTATTTACCCTATCCATCCGATTATGTGTGCTTCCATCAAGATACTCATAATTTATACCAGAAATATCAAATCTATCTCTAATCAATTTTAACATCTTAACAAATTGACTGAAAATAACTAATTTATGTCCACCCTCTATCGCTTCTTCGGTCATTTCAAGCAAAGTATCAATCTTGCCTGAAGATTCATTAGGATCAGCTTTATCCAATACCAGTGAAGGATGATTACATATTTGACGGAGACGAGTTAAAGCAGCCAAGATATGAATTCTGGAACTATTAAAACCTTTTTCATTTACTGTACTTAGCAGGTCCCCTTTTACCTCTTCCAAAACAAAACTATATGTATCTTGTTGTAATTTGCTCATTTCCACCTGCTGTATGTTAATCATCTTATCAGGCAATTCCTTTAAAACATCTTCTTTTTTACGCCTAAGTACAAAAGGGCTCACCTTATTTTTTAATTCTCTTAATTTCTCATTATCATTGTCATTAAGAATGGGAGTTAAATAATTCTTTCTAAAATATGAATAATTACCAAGATAGCCAGGCATTAAAAAATCAAAAATTGACCATAATTCTTCAACTGAATTTTCTATTGGAGTCCCTGTTAAAGCCAACTTTCTCTCAGTCTTTATTGCTTTAACACTCTTAGCTCGTTTAGTTTTATAATTCTTGATATGTTGTGCTTCATCAAGTACACAATAAGAAAATGATATTCTTCTATTTAGATCCTCATAATCTCTACTCAAAATTGAATAAGAAGTAATTATCACTTCATAATCTTGAAGATTTTCCTGCATCTCTTGCCTATCCTCAGGAGTACCATAATAAACCAAAAACTTAGTTTTAGGGAAGAACTTTTTGATTTCCTCACTCCAATTATATATTAAAGTCCTTGGACAAACAACAATAGCAGGTTTTTTTAAATTAACACTCTTTAAAAGAGTCAATGTCTGGATAGTCTTACCTAAACCCATATCATCAGCTAAAATCCCAGCAAAACGATATTTATATAAAAATCTCAGCCAATAAAAACCTTTTTTCTGATAATCTCGAAGCACATCAGCCATATCATTTGGTATATTTACCTCTTTAAGCAGGTTTTCTCCACTGATATCCTCATCTAGCTCATTATATACTTTATTACCTATAAAGTTAAGACCACTATTCTGAACTAAGTTTCGATAATATAGGAGATTATAATGGCTAGCTCTATACTGTCCTTCGCTATCTTCATCAGCCAAAGCTACTATTTCTTTTACATTCTCTTCACTTTGACCTTCCTGTAAGAAATAATAATTACCATCAAATTGAATATATGCTTCACCGTTTTTATTATATCTAATCATTCCCATTAATTCTTCTCTACTAAACGTCTTACCACCTAGATGATATAAAACCTTAAATTCAAACCAGTCAATTTTATCATTATCATCATTATCTATTAATTCTATACTTGCTTTTAATTCAACGGATTTAACCTCAATTTGATTAAATTTATCACTATGGATTACATCCCATTCTTCCTTTAAATGAATCAAGCCACTCGTGATAAATTCCTGTATATCATTCTTATCTTTAATAAAAAAAGCATCTGTTGAAACATGGAACTCAAATTCCTCTAAAAAATTAATAAAATCAGCTACTGCCTCATAATTCTTGCTGTACCATACTTTATCATCTTCTTTAGACCTAATATAATTTTTATCCTCAATATCTATAGACAAAATTTCAGCACCTTCATATAATTGATCATCAATCATAAGTTCAGCGGAACAGTATATAATATCATCTTTATAATCTAGAAATAGTTTAAGCTGAGGATCTATTTTAATCAATTTATATGTCTTTAATTCATCACTTATCTTTATTTGAAATTTTTCTTGCAAAGTAGGAATAAGTTCAAAAAGAAATTCAGCCTTTTTCCCTTCAGGTATTTTAATTTTATTATTTATATCCAGAAGTTCTTTATTTGCTATTGGATAGACAGTACCATCAATTACCGTCCATAACAAGTGATTATCCCGTGCCTTATAAAGCTCATAATCAGTCCTAAGTTCTAATTCTACTTCTTTCTCATCACCCTTAAGTGTATATTCTGGAATAATCTCAGGAGCTATTTTAAGTTCCTTAGATGTTTCTTCAAAAAACAAATCTCCCTGATCAGCAATTTCCTTAAGAAAAAGAAAATTTTCTTCCGTTTTAGCTATAAGAAAGGAATTTCCTTCTCTACCCTTACTGTAGGCCTGTGTTTCCAAATAATCAAATCTATACCTATCAGCAGCAGTTAAACTATTGAAACTACTTTTATCTCCATACATTAATTCTCCTATAATCTTAGTCAAAGCATGATCTTCTGTATCCTGTTCTGGAGTGTCTGCCCTTAGATAAATCTTGAAATTTACTAATTTATCATCCTCAAAGCCTCTCACATAATAATAAAGCTTTTTTTCTTCTTTCTCCTGGCTAATTTCTAATAATTTAAGATAGTCTCTTTCATCTAAAAACTTTTTCTTTAATTTTTCATAGTCTTCCTGAAAAAATTTAATTAAAATAGCCACAACATGCTTACATTCTCCACCCCAGTCATAAGGACAGGTACAGCGAGTATTGTAATATAATTGACCACTTTTAGAGATATTCAATTCTATATTCAAATCATAATAATAAGTTCCTCTTATAGTACCTCGAATTAAATATCTCCCTTTACCCTTTTCTCTAACTTGATAATTAGCAATACTACCTTTTTTATAATACATTAAACCCCTATTATAAACTGCTGTTGAAGATATTTTTTTTACGAAATCCAAATGGGACATTAGATCACCCTTTACCAATAATAGCTTCTATGGGCTAAAGCTATGATACTTCTTTTGAAAATATCCTTATTTTACTCTACTACCATTACTAATATCGTCTTCGACAGTTGATAGTGTCATATCTCCCTCGTCATTAGATGCTGCTAAAATCATTCCATTTGATTCTACACCAAAGATTTTTGCTGGTTCTAAGTTTGCTATCATCAAAATCTTTTTACCTAGTAATTCATCGGCCTGATATGTTTTCCCTATACCTGCTACTAACTGTCTTTTCTCTTCGCCTAAGTCTACCTGTAATTTCAACAATTTATTACTACCCTCTATTTTTTCAGCTTCCAATATCTCTGCAACTCTTATATCTAACTTTGTAAAATCATCAAAACTAATCAATTCTTTCTCTCCTTTGTCTTTCTTTTTCTTTTCTTTCTTAGCTTTCTTTTCAGTTTCTTTCTTTCTCTTTTCAAGTTCTTCAAAATATTCCTCTATATCTATACGTGGAAAAATAGGTTCTGCTTTATTAACCTTAGATCCACTTTCGAGTCCACCCCAAGCTAAGTCTGACCATTTTAAATCTCTTATTGCATCTTCAATACCCAACTGTTTGCCCATTAAATACGGTGTATCAACCATAAATGGTTTCAAGCACCCTGCAATAATTCTAAGAGCTTCCAGTAAGTTATAAAGTACTGTTCCTAATCGTTCTGTTTGAGATTCATCCTTACCTAAAATCCAGGGAGTAGTCTGGTCAATATATTTATTACTTCTTCGCACAAATCTCCAAAGTTCTTCTAAGGCGACAGTATATTTAAGATTATCCATATTTTCTTCAATTTTTAATAAGACATCACTAGCAGTTTTTTTCAAATCAGCATCAACTTCTTCTTCAAGTGCTGGTGAAGGGATTACTCCATCAAAGTATTTATCTACCATAGCGATTGTTCTATTTAAGAGATTGCCTAAATCATTAGCTAGATCAGAATTAATACGTTGAATTAATGCTTCAGTTGAATAAGTTCCATCTGTACCAAATGCAACCTCTCTTAAAAGATAATACCTAATAGGATCAATGCCAAAATCATCTATTAGAACATTAGGATCAACTACATTGCCTTTTGATTTAGACATTTTACCACTCTTGCTTAATAACCAACCGTGTCCAAAGACTTTATCAGGTAATTCTAATTCAAGAGCCATTAAGATAATCGGCCAAATAATAGTATGAAAGCGTAAAATATCTTTACCTACTAAATGTAAATCAGCTGGCCAGTATTTATTGAAATACTCCTGATCTGTCTGATAACCTATAGCTGTAATATAGTTACTTAAAGCATCTATCCATACATATATAACGTGTCCTTCATCAACTGGCACTGGAATACCCCAATCAAAGGTTGTTCTGGACACACTAAGATCGTCTAATCCCTGTTCAATAAAACTTATCATTTCATTACGCCTAGAATCTGGCTGAATAAAATCAGGATTTGCTTTTATATGCTCCAATAATCTATCAGCATATTTACTCATTTTAAAGAAATAACTCTCTTCTTCTACCCATTCTACGGCCCTATCACAATCGGGACAGGTCTTTTCTTCTTCTAACTGTCTATCAGTCCAGAAAGTCTCACAAGGGGTACAATACCACCCTTCATACTTATCCTTATAAATATCTCCCTTTTCATAAAGCTTTTTAAAAATTTTTTGTACTACCTCTTCGTGTCTATCCTCTGTAGTTCGAATAAAATAATCATACTCTATTCCTAGCCTCTTCCAAAGATCCTTAAAAGTAGCCACAATTTCATCAACATACTCTTTAGGCTCTTTTCCAACTTCTGCTGCCTTACGCTGTATCTTTTGTCCATGCTCATCAGAACCAGTTAAAAACATGGTATCATAACCCTGCATAGCTTTATACTTGGTAATAGTATCGGCTGCAACAGTAGTATAAGCATGCCCGATATGTAAATGATCACTTGGATAATAAATTGGCGTTGTTACATAAAAAGTTTCCTTAGACATAAGAAATAACTCCCTTCTTTTTTCCTTTATATACTTTCATTTTAATATACATTAAGATTTCCATTCTATAAGTATACTTTATAATTACTTTTCTTGTCAAATTTTACTTTATATAAAACATCTATACTAATCTATAGTATCTATACTTATCTAAATAGCACTTAATCATTTGCATATAAGATTTGCATATTAGCATATAAGTATTTAATCATTTAAGCATTTAAGCATGTAAATCAAAACTTGTTAGCTTTGTGCTGCTACGTAAACTTCTTTTATTTTTCTGAAATATCTATAGCAATGGCCTCTTTATAAACATCACTTTTAGGAAGATCTCTAACTTTAGCAACTTCTTTTATAGCCTTCTTTTTGCTCAAACCTTGATCCATTACTAACTTAAGATGATCTAAAATGCTCAGTTCTTCCCATCCTTCATTTTCCATTTGAATATTTTTATTTCCCTCAATAACAAGGACTACTTCCCCTTTGACTTCCAAACCATCCAATTGTTCTAATAATTCTTTGGGACTGCCATATAGTTTCTCTTCATGAAGTTTTGTTAACTCTCGCACAAGAGCAACTCTACGCTCAGCTATATAATCTTCTAGATCCTCTAAAGTCTTTTTAACCCGATATGGAGACTCATAGATTATTAAAGTTCTCTTTTGATTTCCTATTTCCTCTAGAGCTCTAATTCTATCCTGCCCTTTTCTATGTAAAAAACCTTCAAAAACAAAACTTCTTGTATCAAGACCCGATGCTACTAGTGCACTAATAGCTGCTGTCGGTCCAGGAATAGGAACAAGTTCGATTCCCCTCTTAACAGCTAATCTTGTTATCTCAAAACCAGGATCTGAAATTCCTGGCATACCAGCGTCACTAACCAGAGCAATTGCTTTACCTGCAGTTAATAAGGATAGCAACTCTTTGGCCTTCTCCTCTTCATTATGCTCATGATAACTCTCCAATTTATTTTCTATCTCAAAATAATTGAGCAATTTAATAGTCCTTCTAGTATCCTCTGCTGCAATTAGATCAACTTCTTTTAATACCCTTAAAGCTCTATAAGTTATATCATCAAGATTACCAATTGGGGTACCACATATATATAATTTGCCTTTTTCTACATAGGATTTTTCTTTTGAACTAGTCATAACTATCCTCTCCATATATTTCTTGTACTTCTTCTGTATATGCACCTGAATCTTCTTTATATACAAGTAAAACCGGCTCAATTACAAGACCAGGCTTAGCTCCTTTTTGGGCTTCTATAAGAACAATCTTAGCAGGATTATTCTTTCTAGATTGTACTAACCTTAAACGTTTAGCCTCTAAATTATTCTTAGTCATTAAAGCTATTATTTCAGCCAACCTAGCAGCTTTATGTACCATTGCAAACTTACCAGCAAACCTTAAAATCCTAGAAGCTTCACGAATTAGATCCTCAAGTGTTCCGTAAATTTCATGTCTTGCAATAGCTTTTTCTTCTCCTAAAGTAATTTTACCTCTATCAACAGGCATATATGGTGGATTACTTACTACTAGGTCTACACTTGAAGGTTTAATAAAAGTACTACTTTCCTTAAAGTTAGCTTCCTTTATATCAATAATATCTTGATAATTATTTAATTCCACACTACGTTTAGCCATCTCAACTAATTTCTTCTGAATTTCAACTCCAATTATTTTCCCAGGGTTTTGTTTAAAAGCTAAAAGCAGTGGAATAACTCCACTGCCAGTTCCTAAGTCTACAACTATATCACCAGTTCTAACTCTCGTGAAATTAGCAAGAAACACAGAGTCATTACCAAATTTAAAAAAATCAGAATCCTGAATCAAGTATAATCTATCAGGGATTAATGTTGTTAATTCTTCCATTATATTACTCCTCTAATTGCTTGTCTATTAAATTTTGGCAAAAGAGACAGTCGCCTTTTCTCCTTTCGGCAAAACTAGGATGACAGATATGGTATCCTTCATTATATAAATGAAGCAAATTAGAATAAGCTACTCCTTTTTTTTCCTTCTTACGTTCAAAAACAATTGCCTTCAACTCATCGTTTTCGTCTTCTAACTCCTGATTTTTCTTATAAAGCTGATATGTAATATCTTTGAGTTTTTGAAATCTAATAGACATCTCCTCTAATTGTTCTTGAAAATAGGCCAGAGCACTTAAAACCTCTTCATCCATTATAACAGCCCTCCCTATTCTTCCGTTTCATATCCATGTATTTCATCTAAACCATATTCAATATAATCATCATTTCCTACATCAACTTTAACTGTCTTTTTAACTAAGTTTCTTTGTACTACTTGACCTTCATTATTGTCCATTTCTACGTTATCGCCAACTTCTGGCATTTCTTCCTTCAGTTTTTTATAAGTAGTAGATTCATATTTCAGACAACACATTAGGCGACCACATACTCCAGAAATCTTAGCTGGATTTAGAGATAATTCTTGTTTTTTGGCCATCTTAATAGAAATAGGATCAAAATCTCTCAAAAACAAAGAACAACAAAATGGACGACCACAAACTCCCAGTCCTCCAACCATCTTAGCCTCATCTCTAACTCCAATTTGTCTTAGCTCAATTCTAGTTTTAAATACTCGAGCCAGATCTTTTACTAGCTCTCTAAAATCCACCCTGCCTTCAGCAGTAAAATAAAAAATTATTTTATTATGATCAAAGGTGTATTCTACATCAATCAGTTTCATAGGCAACTCATGTTTTTTAATCTTTTTAAAACAAATATCAAAAGCTTTCTTTTCTAAGCGTTTATTTTCAGCATTTTTATCCTGATCAGCAGAACTAGCTTTGCGAATCACTTTTTTTAATGGTGCAACAATATCATCTTCAGGGACTTCTTTTTGTCCCATTACAACCTCGCCAAACTCAACCCCTCTAGCAGTTTCTACTATAACATAATCACCCATACTAATATCTAATTCACCGGGGTCAAAATAATAAATTTTTCCAGCTTTTTTAAAACTAACTCCAACCACTATATACATTATCTATTCCACCTTCTTAGCTCTAAGCTTAAGTAACAATACTTCTAAAGCTAAATCCTTTCGAACATTTTTAGAAATATATCCATTAATAGTATTTATCATTTCAATAGTAGATATAAGTTTATCAGTACTATAAAAACGACTTTCTTTATTTATCTCTTCTAGATAATCAACATTAACTATTGCCTTATTATATCCCTGATTATATAATATTATATCTCTATACCAACTCAATATCAAATCAAATAAGGGAAATTTATCATTTTCTTTTAAAAAAGATAGCCACTTATTTGCTTTATCAAATAATTTAACAGCATCTAGGCTAGATAATTCCTGTAATGTCTCTAATATAACTTGTCTTTTATTAAAAAAATCATCGTCTTCTATCAAACTTAAGGCTTGTCCTAAACTGCCATCTGCAATATTAGCCAACAAATGTGCGCGATCAGCATCACCTAAGTTATCCATTATCTTTCTTTCAATCAAATCACTTGCTAAATTCTTAACTTTAATTTGTTGGCAACGAGAAATAACAGTTGGCAGCAAACTATCTATGTCCTCAGCTAATAAAATAATAATCCCATATTCAGGAGGCTCTTCTAAAGTTTTTAACAAACTGTTGGCTGCCTGACCAGTCATTTTATCAGCATTTTCAATAATATATACTTTCCATGAACTATCATATGGCTTATATGCTATATCCTTTTGTAAATCTCTAATTTGTTCTATTTTAATACTTTCTCCCTCATCTATGGAAATGTACTTTATATCAGGGTGATTTTTATGTTCTATTTTTCGACAGGTCAAACACTGCTCACACGCATCGCCACTTTCATGAAGGCAATATATTGCCTTGACAAACTCAGAAGCTAGGGTTTTTTTACCGACACCTTCCTTGCCAGTAAATAAATATGCATGATGAATACGTCCTCCACGCAACTGATCTTCTAATAATGCAATCGCATGTTCCTGTCCTAATACTCTACTAAAAGCCATAATAGAAACCTCAATTCTAAATATTATGTTTAGAACTTTTTAAATTGCTCTACATCAATAACAAAAACAGTAGCCCCACCAATTTGTACTTCCATAGGAAAAGAATAATAACTTTCCAGTGAGTTAGCCACTGGTGACATTGGAGCAATAGTTTTTTCTCGAGCTTCACAATTTTCTTTGATAATTTCTAATAGTTCATCTACATGTTCTTGATCAGCACCAATTAAAAATGTAGTATTTCCTTCTCGTAGAAAACCACCAGTACTAGCAAGCTTAGTCACTTGAAAACCATCCTTGTTTAAAGCTTCAAGTAAATTGTGGGCATCATGGTCATGAACAACAGCAACTACCATTTTCATATTATCCATACTCCCCTCTCTATTCATTATCAATCCCTCCTAATATAGTATGATTATAAGTACAACTTTGTTAGGCTAATTATAGCAAAACATCTCCATGCATACAATAATATCTCAGGCAAGATAAACTAGTAAATTCAATCTTATAAGTAAATATTTAAATAACTATAAAATCTTATTCACCTGTTCATAGACCTCCTGATGAATTTGATCAATAGTTTTTATCATAGCTCCAACTGTGCATTTAATCTCTTGCCAATTATATATATCTGCTATTTCTACTGCGTTATTATAGGTGGACTGTAAGTAATCAAGATCATTCTCATGAATATCCTGATTGCCTCTCTCCTCAATAAATTTTACGCTATACTCGACAGGCATATCTAAAAAGATTACCAAATCCGGCTCAGGAAGTTTGAATTTATTAAATTCTAGATCACTTAACCACTCTAAGTACTCCTTTTTTTTACTAGTAGAATCTATTTTTGACGCCTGGTGTATCATATTAGAAGTAGTATAACGATCTGCTAAAATAATAGCCCCCTCATCATGTAGCTTTTTCCATTTCTGCTGATAAGAAGCAAATCTATCAACTGCATAAAAAGTTGAAGCAGCATATAAATTAATCCCCTTTGGATTTTCTCCAAACTCACCTTTTAAGTACATTCTTACCAAAGCAGATGAATCACTCTCATAATCAGGAAATTTAACTTTTATTACGTTATGTCCTTCATTCTTTAGCCTATCATATAAAAGATCGAATTGTGTACTTTTCCCACTTCCATCAGTCCCTGATTCTATGACTATTAATTTTCCTTTTGCCATTCTATAACTCCTATTCTCCATATAATTCTAAAAATAAACTCTTTATATTTTAATATATTCGCTATAAAATCCAAAATCCCTGCAAATCTTTCAACTTGCTAATTTCTCTTTAGACATATCTTTAATCTATGTAAGTAAACCATTAAAAAGATTTATTTAAAGCTTCCTTTAGGCATTTTGATAAATTTACATATAAATTTGTAATTTATAACATAATTTTTAAGTAAATGACGTATTATTCCGAATATAAAGCATAGTTTGGGAGATAATAACAAAAAAGGAGTGATACGAATGAAAAAGATGGTAGAAGAAAAAGAAAAAGTAGACCAACATGACTATTTAATCGCCTGGTCTACTGGAATGAATGATTATGAAATCTCTGAAAAACTTGGCGTTTCATTGGAAACGGTACAAGAAGTTAAAGAAGATTTATCAGATAAAAGCACAGAAAATAATTGAAGCTACTCTAAACTATCAATATACTTGCTGGCTTCTATCGCAGCTGCCGCTCCTGCCCCTGCTGATGTGATAACCTGTCTATAGAAAGGATCTTGCACATCCCCAGCTGCATAGACGCCTTCTTTATTTGTCATATAATGATCATCAGTTTTTATATAACCCCATTCATCGAGTTCTATGCTATCTTTAAACAAAGAGGTATTGGGAATATAACCAATAGCTATAAAAACACCACTTATGTCCTCCAAAAGATTATCTTCATTAGTCTTATTGTTTTCCAGAACTAAGGCTTCCACTTTTTGTTCTCCTTTAATATCTTTCAACTCCGAATTCCATATAAGCTCAATTTTAGGGTTATCTTTAACCCTTTGTGATAATATCTTTGTCCCCCTAAACTCGTCTCTACGATGTACTACATAGACCTTTTCACAAAAATTAGTCAAATATAGGGCTTCCTCAAGAGCAGTATCGCCTCCCCCAATCACAGCTACCTTCTTCTCCTTAAAAAAAGCACCATCGCAAGTAGCACAATAAGAAACACCTTTACCTAACAATCTCTTTTCATTTTCTAATCCCAATTTACGGTGGGAAGCACCCGTAGTAATAATAATAGAATCAGCCTGATAAGTAGTAATATTTGTTTCAATCATATAAGGTTTCTTGTCCAATTCAACTTTTTGCACAGCTTCATAAGTCATATTTCCGTCTAGGTTTTCCAGTTGTTTCATCATCCGTTGCATTAATTCAAAGCCATTTATAGCATCAGGAAAACCAGGGAAATTTTCTATTTCAGGAGACGTGGTTATCTGACCACCAGGTTCTGGTCCCATCAATACAAGTGGGTCCAATCCGGCACGTGTACCATATATAGCAGCAGTTAAACCTGCAGGCCCACCACCTATAATAAGTAATTTTTCTTTTCTAACAGCATCGCTCATCTACAGTACCTCCTAGATTACTCAATAATAATGTCTTTTTTATTTTATCCACAAGAGATAAAAATACTCTATATTAAATATCTTAATCTATATCTACAAGAAAAAAAGTTAAGTGGACAACAATCCTTTATATATCTTATAGAAATCTTTCAAAGACTTTATACCTTTATAACAAATAGCTTTGCCGTCTTTGAAAAGTAAGATCTTTGAAAAGTAATATGTTTTTTATTATTTCTTCTTTAATCTATAGAATAATTAGGAGCTTCTTTAGTAATATTGACATCATGAGGATGACTCTCTCTTAAACCAGCAGCTGTTATCCTAATAAATTGACCTCTTTCATGTAAATCCTTCAATGTCTTAGTACCACAGTAACCCATTCCTGCCCTAATACCACCTACTAACTGATAAATCGTATCTGCTATAGCTCCTTTATAGGGGACACGCCCTTCAATACCTTCAGGAACTAATTTCTTAGTTTCAGCCTGTTCCTGGAAATAACGGTCTTTACTACCTTCTTGCATCGCTCCCATAGAACCCATACCACGATATACTTTATAGCTCCTACCTTTATATATTTCAAAATCTCCAGGACTTTCTTCTGTTCCAGCCAGCAAACTACCCAACATCACAGTTGAAGCACCCGCTGCCAGTGCCTTAACGATATCTCCAGAATATTTAATCCCTCCATCTGCTATTACTGGAACCCCATATTCCTTTGCCTTTTTAGCACAATCATAAATAGCAGTAATTTGAGGAACTCCAACTCCAGCTACAACACGAGTTGTACAAATAGAGCCTGGCCCAATCCCAACCTTAACAACGTCTGCACCAGCCTTTATTAAATCTTCTGTAGCTTGTGCTGTTGCTACATTTCCTGCAATTATATCTATTTCAGGGTATTTGTCCTTAATTTTCTTTACAGTATCTAGAACACCTTGAGAGTGTCCATGAGCTGTGTCTACTACAATTATATCTACCTCAGCATCAACTAAAGCCTCCACTCTTTCCATGGTATCTTGAGTAATACCAACAGCAGCGCCAACAATCAAACGACCCTGGCTATCTTTCGCTGCATTCGGAAACTGTTCTGCTTTTTCAATATCTTTAATAGTAATTAATCCTTTTAAAATATTATTATCATCTACCAATGGTAACTTCTCAATCTTATGTTCCTGCAAAACCTCTTTAGCATCTTCTACAGTTGTACCAACAGGCGCAGTAACCAAACCCTCAGAAGTCATCACTTCAGAAATTGTTCTACTATAATCTTTTACAAAACGCAAATCTCGATTAGTTATAATTCCTAGCAATTTTCTTTTTTCATCCACAATAGGCACTCCTGAAATACGGTATTTTGCCATTAAAGCTTCTGCTTCACTAATCGGTTTATCTGGACTTAAATAGAAAGGATCTACTATTACACCACTCTCAGATCTTTTAACCCGATCGACTTCTTCTGCCTGTCTTCTTATTGACATATTTTTGTGTACTACACCAATACCACCTTGTCTAGCCATAGCAATCGCCATTCTAGCCTCTGTAACAGTATCCATACCTGCACTAATTACAGGTATATTTAAGTCTATCTTTTTACTCAAACTAGTTCTAGTCTCAATATCCCTGGGTAAAACCTCAGATCTAGCAGGTACTAATAATACATCATCAAAAGTCAAACCTTCTTTAATAACCTTGTCCATATTAATTGTCCTCCTTTATTTTTTATCTATCGTTTTATTCATAACGCTCTCAGCTCATCTATAAGTATATATTCCCAAGTTTTAATGTAAATATTTTTATTATTTTAACAAAGACAAAGAATAAAGTCAAGATATGAGAAGGAATAATAGAAAATTTCTTGAATTAAAGTTTATAAAAGAAAAAATATAAGAGGTGATATCTATGAGTAAAGTTAATAGATTTGGAGTATCTATTGAAAAAGATTTGTTAACACAATTTGATGATTTAATAAAAGATAAATACAACAATAGATCAGAAGCTATCAGGGATATGATAAGAGAAAAGCTTATAGAAGATAAGCTAAGCAAAAACATCCATGAACTAGTAGGATCTATCACACTCCTATATGATCATCATAAAGGAGGACTTACAGAAAAAATGCTGGAAATACAACATAATTATCACCATCTTTTTAAATCAAATTTACATCTACATCTAAATCACGACAGTTGCCTAGAAATAATAATCGTAAAGGGTAAAGCTAAAGAACTAAAAAAAGTAGCTGGTAAGCTTATTGGTCTTAAAGGAGTAAAACACGGTAAATTAGTACTCACTAGCAGCGAAGAATTGTAATTGTTCCTGTGGTATGCAATGGCTACATTTTCATATTCAATAATGCTACCATATACTCTACTATACTCTGCTTCTGCCAGACCAACAATAGCCTGCTTCTATTCTATCTTTCCACTTATATTATATAATCCATTACATCATCACAGGTAGAATCCCATTTGATAGTCATGCGACTATCACCAGGGACTACCGTAGATGTTCTGGTGTTTCCGATGGAATGGTATCAATAGATGCTTTAGTACTTCCTATAGTTTCCCAATCGGCATTATAAATTGAATTTTACAATAATTTAATCAATTAAAAAAAGCAGGATTCTCACCTGCTAATTAATGTTTGATTTCTTCTTTTATTAAATTAATCTTTTCTTTATTTATATTTACCAACTCTATTATTTCACTAACAGACATTCCTCTTTTCAACATTTTTGTCACTAATTCTATGTCTCTTTTCCTTTTTCCTTCTTTAATTCCTTCTTTAATTCCTTCTTTAATTCCCGCTTCTCTTGCTTCTCTGGCAGTACCTTCAAGATTAGTTACATAATCATGAATCCATTTCTGTCTACCCTCATATAATTCTCTGGTTTCTTCATCATGACTTAATACTTCAAGTTTTACAGCAGCTTCTTTTAATTCCTTTATCTTTTCTTTATACATATTCATCACCTCACTATTTGGATTTTTTAAAAATAGTGCCCAGGGTATTAGCTCATCTTCTTTCCTTTTTCTTTCTATATCTTCAACTGTTTTAAATTGTTTTTCATTGAATTTTGTAAGTTCAATAAAGTGTATCTCTTCTAAATCTGTTAAGACCTCATTTGTTTCTTTTTCTTTTAATACATATGCATTATGATAGCGATTATTTTCTTGAAGATAAGTAAAATTAAGTATGTTTATTGTTACGGTTCTTTCTAAATCATTATATGGTTCTCCTGATTTTATTTGTGACTCATAGAGCTTGCTCCAATAATATAAGGTTCTTCTTTTCATATTATGCTGGTTTTTTAATTGTATTTCTATATTAATTCTACTATTATCATTTGTTCTGGCTTTAATATCTAATCTAGAATATTTATCATCTTCCCACTCTTTTTCAATATCTGGATTTTCAATTTTTACTTTTACTATCTCATCTTTAGTTCCTTTTGTTTTAAATACACTGTTTAAAAAAGCAATTAGTATATCCGTATTATTTTCTGAGCCAAATATTTGTTTAAATACAAAATCTACTTTTGGGTCTAGTATTTCTTTATTCATATATTATTAAGCCCCCATTTATAACCTTTAATATTCTATAGTTATTTTATCATATTTTTATGGGAAAATAAACAACTTTATATTTTTTGTAAAAATAAATATCTTGGACCAATTATTACTAAATCGGCTTCAGTAATAATTATAACATACTCATCATTAACAACAGGAGTAGTTCCACTTGCAAATTCTTCATCTTTATAAACTATAAATTTATTATTATGAATATATTACCTTTTGTATATTTTTCTATGTTCTTTACAATTTGCCCAGATTCTTTATTGATTTTATAAATGTAATTAATTTCTGCTCCAAAACCAGTAGACCCTGTAGTATATATATAATAATCATCTTGTTTTAAACCATGAAGGTTTTTATTATTCTGAGAAAAAGTCCATTCGATTGTCCCAGCTGAACTTTGCTTAATTATTTCTTTATTTTCTAACAAAGCGTTGATATATATATTCTTTATCATGTATAGCATCTATAATTAAGTCATCAAATGTCTTCTTCCAGATAAGTTCGTTATTTCTATAAACACTAACCTCATTGAATACTAAAAATACTAATAATTTTCTAGTTTAAATGGGTTAATCATACCTCCACCAGATACAATATCAATTCTATCTATTATATTACCATCTCAACTTTCGGAGTTGAATTTCAAGCCTAAAACTTTGATATAATTGGGATTC